>NZ_JCACVY010000022.1:0-37564 GCF_058833935.1 Roseomonas sp. TS2
AGCAGGCCTTCATCGTGCAGCGCGGCCACCTCCGAATCCGGAAAGGCCCCGTCGGCGTCGCGGGCGGCGCCTAGGGCCCGGGCCAGCGAGGCCACGCGCTGCGCGGCGGCGAGAGGGTCCGCCGCCAGGGCGCGGCCGGTCGTAAGGCGCTGTGTCACAGCCGCCGCAACGCAGCGCCAAGGTCAAGGTTACGGCAGAGGTTGAAAAAAGACTGCCGGCTGCCCGTGCCTCAGGCGTGGGACGGCGCCATGCCGGGAACCCGCAGCACCCTTGAGGGTGCTTCGGGCACAGGCCGGGCAGATGCCGCGCAGCGGCCAGGCCGGCAGCGCGGCGGGCGCCGGCGTCAGCGCCGCCATGCCGGGGGCGGTGGTTGGATTGCAGGCCGGAAGATGGCCAGAACGGCACCCGCGCAGGGAAAGCAGCGAGATGCCGGCGGCGCCCGGCCATGCCCGTGCCGCGGCCGGGTTGGCGGGGCGCCCCGGGAAGGCCGGGCGGCGGCGCGCCACCGCCGCCCGGTTTCCGTGGCTCAGCCCGCCAGGGTACGGCCGGCGGAGCCGAGGTCGGCGAAGGCCTCGTCCAGCCGCTTGACGATGCCCTTCTCGCCGGCACGCAGCCACTTGCGCGGGTCGTAGAGCTTCTTCGTGGGCTTGCCGTTGGAGGGGTCGATCTGGTGGGTGAAGGCCACCGGGCTGGCCTGCACATAGGCGCCCACCGGCTCGGCGAAGGCGAACTGCGTGTCCGTGTCGATGTTCATCTTGAACACGCCGTAGGACACCGCCTCGGTGATCTTGTCCTTCTCGGAGCCGGAGCCGCCGTGGAAGACCAGGCTCATCGGCTTCTCGCCACCGCCGAACTTGGCGGAGACGGCCTCCTGCGAGCCCTTCAGGATCTCCGGCCGCAGCTTGACGTTGCCGGGGGCGTAGACGCCATGGACGTTGCCGAAGGAGGCGGCGACGGTGACATGGCCGATCGGCGCCAGCACCTCCCACGCCTTCAGCACGTCCTCCGGCTGGGTGTAGAGATGGGCGTTGTCGGCCGATTCCTCGAGGTCGTGGCCGATGCCGTCCTCCTCGCCGCCGGTCACGCCCAGCTCGATCTCCAGGCTCATGCCGAGCGGCGCCATCCGCTTCAGGACCTTGGCGCATTCCTCGATGTTGACGTCCAGCGGCTCGGCCGACAGGTCGATCATGTGCGAGGAGAAGAGCGGCTTGCCGGTGCGCTTCATGTGCTCCTCGCCATGGTCGATCATGGCGTTGACCCAGGGGAGCAGGCTGCGGTCGGCATGGTCGGTGTGCAGCACGACGCAGATGCCATAGGCGGCGGCCACGGTGTGCACATGCTGCGCGGCGGAGACGGCGCCCAGCACGCGGGCGGCGGCGGCATCGGGGCAGCCCTCGCCGGCGAAGAAGCGGGCGCCGCCGTTGGAGAGCTGGATGATGACGTCGGACTTGTTCTTGGCCGCGGCTTCCAGCACGGCGTTGATGCTGTTGGTGCCGACCACGTTCACCGCCGGCAGGGCGTAGCCGCCGTCGCGGCAGGCATCCAGCAGGGCCAAGTAGTCGGCGCCGGTCACCACGCCCGGGCGAAGCTTGGTCGGGGCCTTCTGGCCGGGGGGCAGCATGTCGTTCATCTCGGGTCTCCGGCTGTCTCGCGCGCGCGCTTGGTCATGGCATGAAAAGGCCGCCCCCCGCCGAGGGAGGCCAGCCTTTCCGTTCGATTAACCCTGCCATAGGGCAGAGTTGTGGCGGTCGCCAAGCGCAAGCTCAAGACACGCTTCGATCAGCCCCGCACTCCCCGCGCGGGCGGAACCCTCGCGGCCGGCACGCCGGCCATCAGCCTCCTCAGGCCGCGGCCAGCTGCAGCGGCGCCTTGCGCGGGCGGCGGCTCCTGGTGGGAGCCATGGCCGGCAGCAGCGGCGACATGGCGGAGAGGGTCTCCAGCAGCCGGCTGCGGGCCAGTTCCGCCCCGCGGCTCAGCTGCCCGGTGCCACCATCGGCGGTCAGGTTCAGCCGGTGGCCATCCAGCACCTTCTGCACCAGCTGCGCCACCGGGCCCTCGGCCAGCGCGGCGGCCAGCCAGGCGGCGGAGATGCCGCGCGGCAGCATGCAGCGAATCACCAGCCCCTGCCGCACCAGGAGCGGCACATCCCCGTCGGCGCCGAGCGGCGGCTCGATCTCGACGGTCACGCCATGCATGGCGCCGATCTTGAGGAAGGCGGCGCTGGACATCCTCCGCACCTCGCCGGCCTCGGCAACGTCATCGAGCATGGCCTGGTCGATCCCCGCCATGGCGTCCGAAAAATCGGTCGGCTTCCGCTGCATCTGAGCGCCCCGTCATGTGTCAATCAATTTTTCGTGATGGAAAACCTAGCAGAAAATTCGCCTTTTGCAACGTGCGAATTTCTGCGGCCTTCCCTTTCCGTTCAGCGGCGCCGCAACCTGCGACTCGGCTGGGACAGCCTGCGGCCTCTGTGTTAACAACAAGAAACTCAGGAAGCCGTGGCCCAGGAACAGACCAATGGTGCAGATCACAGCCGGAAGCCGGACCAGCCTAGATTTCCGGAATCCGGAGGCTGTTTCCTGGAATTACCTGACGTTTAGTTCACGGCAGGCAGGCTATGCCCGGGCGGATCTGAGATTCACCGGGGATGCCTCCTACGCCCTCGAGTTCTTCGGCAGCGGCTTCCAGTACGATGCCTATGGCGCTCCCGCGCAGGGCACCGTCTCCGGCTTCCAGGAGAGCCGGGACGGCATCACCACCCTCAGGGTGGAGGGGCTTTCCATGCCGGTCGGCCAGCTGCTGGGCGGCACCTGGCACGGCATGAGCGAGGCTGCCCGCGCCGCCCTCCTGGCCGGCGACGACATCCTGTCCGGCTCACCGCTCGACGACCATGTGCGCGCCTATGCGGGGAACGACGTGCTGCGGCTGGGCGCCGGCAACGACACCGCCCTGCCCGGCCCCGGCGATGATGTGATCGATGGCGGAGCCGGGCTGGACACGGTGGTGCTGAACGGCCAGGCCGCCGAGTACCGGCTGGTGGCGTGGAGCGGCACCCTGGCCACCATTCCGCTGACCGCCTCCGCCCTGGCGCTGGAGGGAAGCGACCGGCTGATCGGCGTCGAGCGCCTCCAGTTCACCAGCGGCGAGTTCCGCCCCGCCATCGGCGAGAGCTTCGCGCCGCTGGCCTACATCGCCGCCAATCCGGAGCTGATCCGCGCCTTCGGTGCCGATGCGGGGGCCGGATTCGAGCATTACCTGCATCATGGCGCCCGCGAGGGGCGGCCGGTGGCCTTCCAGGGCGCGGAATACCTCGCCTCCCACGCGGACCTGCAGCTGAACCTCGGCATCGATGTGCAGGCCGCCATCGCCCACTACATCCGGCAGGGCCATGCGGAGAAACGGGCGATCACCTTCAACGCCCTCGAATACACCGCCTCCTACGCGGACCTGATGAACGCCTTCGGCACCGACCGGGAGGCCGGCGCCCTGCACCAGATGACGCATGGCTGGGCCGAGGGGCGCGTGACGCGGTTCGAGAGCCTCGAATACACCGCCTCCTACACCGACCTCATCCTGGCCTTCGGCAGCAACCAGGACAGGGCGGCGGCGCACTATATCGAGCAGGGCCGGCACGAAGGGCGGACGGTGCTGTTCGACGCCCTCGACTACATCGCCTCCCATGACGACCTGATCGACGCCTTTGGCGCCAACCGCGAGGCCGGCGCCCTGCACTACCTCCAGTACGGACGGTTCGAGGGCCGCAAGGTCAGCTTCGACGCCGTGCAGTACCTGACCAACTATGTCGATCTCCAGGTCGCCTTCGGCGCCGACCAGGACGCGGCCGCACGGCACTACATCCTGTACGGCTCCCAGGAAGGCCGCACGGACGACCTCCTGGGCTGAAGGGCCCCGGCCGGACCGGGCCGGCGGAAGCGAGGGGCGGTGTTGCGGCCGGGCGGCGCCTCCCGCACATTCGGTGCCCGCCAGAAACCCTTTCTCCGCAGGAACCGGCATGGCCATTCTGAAGATCGCCCGCATGGGCCACCCCGTTCTGCTGGAGCGGTGCCAGCCGGTGCCGGACCCCGGCGCGCCGGAGATCCGCCGACTGGTGCAGGACATGTTCGAGACGATGGAGGATGCGCCGGGTGCCGGCCTCGCCGCGCCGCAGGTGCATGTGCCGTTGCGGCTCTTCGTCTTCCGCGTCCTGCCCAACCGCGCCACCGGCGCGCCGGACGACGTGCCGGTGGGCAACACCGTGCTGATCAATCCGGTGATCGAGCCGCTGGGCGAGGAGAAGCATCTCCGCTGGGAAGGCTGCCTCTCCATCCCCGGCCTGCGCGCCGCCGTGCCGCGCTACAAGCGGGTGCGCTACACCGGGCAGGATTGCGATGGCCGCACCATCTCGGCCGAGGTGGGCGGCTTCCATGCCGGCGTCGTCCAGCACGAGAACGACCATCTCGACGGCATCCTCTACCCGACGCGGATGACCGATTTCCGGCTGATGGGCTTCAACGAGGAGATCGCCCGCGTGCAGGAGGCGCAGGCCCTGGCCGAGGCCCGCCAGGAAGCCGGGGCCGCCGAAGCCGGGGCCGCTGGCGCCTGACGCCGCGCCTTAGGCGCTGAGCGTCAGGCGGCGCTCGCGCCCGGCGGCCAGGGCATCGCACACCGCCATCGCCAAGTGCCGGGCGCAGAAGGGCTTGCGCACCACGAAGGCCGGGGCGCGCTGCCCCGGCAGGGGAATCGGCTCCTCGCTCGCCGTCACGAAGACGATGGGCGCCGCATCCGCCGCGCCGAGCTGGCGCAGCATCGCCTGGCCGGCGCCGGTGGCCAGCCGCAGCTCGGACAGGATCAGGTCGGGCCGCCCGTCCTTCAGCAGCATCTCGGCCTCCCGCGCCGAGCTGGCGATGCCCAGCACGGTATGGCCGAGGTCGCGCATCGTCATCGACATGTCGAGCGCCGTCAGCATCTCGTCCTCGATGATCAGGATCTCCGCCGGGCAGGGCGGCACGGTGATGGCCCAGGCCTGCGCCAGCAGGGTGCGCGCGGCGCCCGGATCGACCCGGAGGATGCGGGCGATCTGCAACGGGGTGAAGCCTTCCAGGTGGCACAGCAGCAGGGCGTGGCGCTGCGGCGCCGTCAGCCGCCGCAGCCGGCGCCGCAGCCAGAGCCGGACCAGCGCATGCGCCTGCGATTCGGCCTCTTCCGGCAGCGCTTCCACGAGCCGGCCCGGATGGGGAGGCGGGCAGTCCAGGAGGCTGGAGAGCCGGTCCTGCACCGCGCGGTAGAGCCGCAGCCGCCCCGGAGAGCATTTCGAAGGGCGGCGCGATTCGTCGGTCAGCAGATCGTTCAGCGCGACTTCCACCACGCGGTCTGCCAGCACGCGGGACCCGAGTGCGGCGTGGGTGTAGCGGCGCAGGGCCCGCAGGACGGGTAACAGGTCGGCGGGGTCAGAGCCCATGCTCGCGTGACCTTCCTGCTCCTGGCAACCAACCTCCGTGCCGGCGGGTTTTCGGCCGGCGGGGCGCGCTTGAATTTCAGACCGAAGGCCTCACCGTTACAACTTCCCTGTCGAAATGCACAGGCCTACGCCTTTACGATGGCACACCACTTCGTGAGAAGAGAGCCCCCGCGTGGCTAAATCCGTCCCTGCGCCCGTGCCTGCCGAGGAAGATCAGGCCAGCGAAACGGCACCCGAGGACAAGGCGGCCGGCATCGCCAGCCCTGACGCCGGGAACACGCGGCGGGACTGGCTCGACGAGCGCCTGCGCGAGGAATACCAGGACGCGGCCGAGGAGCCGCTGCCGCCGCGGCTCCTGGCGCTGCTGCGCAAGCTGCGGCCCTCCGTTCATTAGGTGCCCGCTGCCGGCCTGAGAGGGCGCGGCGCGATGTGACGGGGCGGAGGACCACCGCGGGCAGCCGTGGCGGCCGCCCTGCTTCGCCGGAACGTCATGCCGCCGCCACGCATCTGTCGCAGGCCGCGGGTTAACGAATGCGGATCATCAAGCTGAGGTTCCGCATGCCCGACGCACTGCCCCCGCATGCCGAGGTTCCGCCCGGGAAGGTCGCCCATGCCGGTCTGTTTCTGCGGCGCTGGCTGGCCAATCCCCTGCAGATGGGGTCCGTGGTGCCCTCCTCCCCCACCCTCTGCCGCCGCATCGCGGCGCTGACGAGCCAGGGGCCCGGGGAGTACGTGCTGGAGCTGGGTGCAGGCACCGGAGTGCTGTCGCGCGCCCTGCTGGAGCGGGGCGTGCCACCGGAGCAGCTGATCGTCGTCGAGATCGTGCCGGAGATGGCGGCGCATCTGCGCCGGGTGCTGCCTGGCGTGCGCGTGGTACAGGGCGACGCCTTCGACCTGCCCGGCTGCCTGCCGCCCGAGGCCCGGGGGCGGATCGGCACCGCCATCTGCGGCATCCCGCTGGTGCTGCTGCCGCTGGAGCGCCAGCGCCGCTTCCTGGCGAGCCTGGAGGCGGTGGCGCCGGGACTCGGCTTCCTGCTCTACAGCTACTGCATCACCTCGCCCCTGCCCTGGCGCAAGCTCGGCCTGAGCGCCCGGCGCGAGGCCTGGACGCCGCGCAACTTCCCGCCCGCCAGCGTCTGGCGCTACACGCCGCAATGAGAGGCATGCCGGGGGGGGTGGCCCCTCCCCGGCCTTTTTGCCTAGACCCGCAGCGGCACGAGCTGGGCGCGGAACTGTGCGGCGCAGGCCTCCCAGGAGAAGGACTCCGCCCGCGCGCGGCAGGCGGCCCGGTCCGCCGAGAGGGCGCGCAGGCAGGCGGCGCGCAGGTCCGTGTCCATCGCCCCGATGTTCAGGGGCGGCTCGGCGTTGCCCAGCACGGTGCGCGGCCCGGGCTGCGGGTAGGCGGCGATCGGCGTGCCGCAGGCCATCGCCTCCAGCAGCACCAGCCCGAAGGTGTCGGTCCGGGAGGGGAACACCATCACGTCGGCCGCCGCGTAGGCGGCCGCCAGCGCCTCGCGGTGCAGGAAGCCGGTGAAGCGCGCCTCGGGGTAGCGCCGCTCCAGCGTGGCGCGCAGCGGTCCGTCCCCCACCACCACCTTGCTGCCCGGGAGCGGCAGGGCCAGGAAGTCCTCCACCCCCTTCTCCGGCGCGACGCGCCCGGCGTACAGGAAGATGGGCCGCGGCAAGCCGGCGAAGGCGTCGCGCGGGCCAGGCTGGAACAGGGCGGTGTCCACGCCGCGCGACCAGGGGCGCAGGCGGGTGAAGCCCTGCCCCGCCAGCTCCTGCCGCAGCGCCTCGGTGGCGACGAAGGTGCCGGCGGCAGCGGCATGGAAGCGCCGCAGCACATGCCAGGAGATCGCCGCCGGGACGCCGAGCCGCGCCCGCAGGTAATCCGGGAAGCGGGTGTGGAAGGCCGTGGTGAAGGACCAGCCGCGGGCCTGGCAGAGTCGGCGCATGCTCCAGCCGAGCGGCCCCTCGGTGGCGATGTGCACGGCGTCCGGCGCGAAGACCCCGGCCAGGGCACCCAGCTGCGGCCCCGCTCCCAGCGCCAGGCGGAGGCCCGGCTCACCGGGCACGGCGAGGCCGCGGAAGCGGTCCGGCCCCAGCACCTCCACCGTGTCTCCGCCGCGCCGCAGCGCGGCGGAGACCATGCCGAGGGTGCGCACCACGCCGTTCACCTGGGGCGCCCAGGCGTCGGAGACGATCAGGATGCGCATCTCATGCCGCCGGCAATGCGACGGGCGCCGGCAGGGCAGGCGGCGCGGCGTGGCGCCGGCGCTGCTCGGCGGCCCAGTCGATCAGCTCGAAGCGGCCATCGGCATTCTCCACCAGCGCGGTGCAGCTTTCCACCCAGTCGCCATCGTTCATGTAGAGCACGCCGTTCACCATGCGCATCTCGGCGTGGTGGATGTGGCCGCAGATCACGCCGTCCAGGCCCCGCCGCCGCGCCTCCTCGGCCAGCGCCACCTCGAATCGGTCGATCGCCTTTACCGCCTCCTTCACCTGGCGCTTCAGCCACTGGCTGAGCGACCAGTACGGGTAGCCGAGGCGGCGCCGCGCCGCGTTGAACCAGCGGTTGGCCACCAGCGCCGCGTCATAGGCCCAGTCGCCCAGATGGGCGAGCAGCGTGGCGTAGCGCACCACGCTGTCGAACTCGTCGCCATGGATCAGCAGGAAGCGCCGGCCATCGGCCGCCTCATGCACCGCCTCGCGCAGCAGCGCGACGCCGGCCACCTCGAACTCCGGCCCGGCCCAGTCGCGGAACACCTCGTCATGGTTGCCGGGGATGTAGGTGACGCGGGTGCCGGCGCGGGCCATGGCCAGCACGCGGCGGATGACCAGGTCGTGCCCCGGCTCCCAGTACCAGGAGCGGCGGAGGCGCCAGCCATCGATGATGTCGCCGATCAGGTAGAGATGGTCGCACTCGACCTGGTTGAGGAAGTCGAGCAGCAGCTCCGCGCGGCAGCCCCGCATGCCGAGATGAGTGTCGGAGATGAACAGGGCCCGGTAGCGGCGCAGGGCGGGGCGGGGATCAGGCGCGGTGCTGTTGGGCATTCCGGCTTCCCTTGGCTGGGCCCGGGCTTCTGACGTGGCTGCCGGACCGGGATGTTTCGACCAGGGCGGCAGTATCCGAGCCATGCGACGGAGCCGTGACCGTCACATGACAGGCGCTTGACGAATGAGGCGAACGCCGCGGCACATACAATTCTGCCGGGCAAATCAACCTGTGGTTTATAGACGGTGAAGCCGCCATGTCGCTGCGCGTGTTGTTCCCGGGAGTGCCGGACAAATTCTCTTGAACCCTGCAGACCATCGGGCTTGTGCGCGTATTGCGCGCATAGCTAAATGCTTTGCTATTGAAGGTAGTCACTGGTCCTTCAGGAATGGGTGGGCATCACGCAATGCAGGGGGCTTTCGGACGGCGGAAATGGGTGGCGCTCTGCGCCGGCCTGTTGGCCGTGGTGCCTCGCTTCCCGGGGTATGCGGAGTTCCGCTCCGCCTCCGTCATGCCCGACCGGCAGGAATGGGAGGGCTTCAAGGCCCTCTATCTGCTGCCCGTCGGCCGCATCATCGACACCGGCAACAACAACGCCTCCCATTCCGAGGGCCAGGGCTGGGCGCTGCTGATGGCGGAGGCGTTCGACGACCAGCCGGTGTTCGACCGCGTGCTGGCCTGGACACAGCAGAATCTGCGCCGCCCGCAGGATTCGCTGCATGTCTGGAGCTGGCGCCCGGACCGGCGGAATCCGGTGGAAGACACCAACAACGCAGCGGATGGCGACCTGTTCATCGCCTGGGCGCTGGAACGGGCCGGCCGTCGCTGGCACCGGCCGGAGCTCACCGAGCGGGCTGCCGCGATCGCCCGGGACCTGCATGAGCGCTGCGTGCGGAGAGTGGGCGGGCGGATCGTGTTGCTGCCCGCTGCCTTCGGCTTCGAACATCCCAGCTATACGGTCATCAATCCTTCCTACTATGTCTTCCCCGCCCTGGACGCGATGGCGCGGCTGCATCCTGAGGGGCTGTGGCGGCCGCTTCGCGAGGATGGGCTGGCGCTGCTGCGGGAGAGCGGCTTCGGCGCCTGGAACCTGCCGGCGGACTGGATCCGCCTGACCGGCAAGCCGGAGGAACCGCCCAGCCCGGCCGTCGGCTGGCCCGCCCGCTTCTCCTACGATGCCGTCCGCATCCCGCTCTACATGGCCTGGGCAGGGCTGCTGGACGAGCCGGCCGCCCGCGCTGCCGCCCGCTTCTGGAGCACCCGTCATCCGGCGGGTTACACGCCGGCCTGGACCGATTTTGCGCAGGACACCGTGGCGCCCTATGCGGCCGACAGCGGCATGCAGGCCATCATGCGGCTGGTCCTCGATCCGCAGGCCCGTGTCGCCGACCTGCCCCAGGTCCTGGCCGCGCCGCACTACTATGCCGCCGCCCTGACGCTTCTGGCCCGCCTGGCCGCTTTCGAGCGCACGATGCTTCTCTAGACCGTCCAGCTCAGCCTGGAGCATGAGGCTTTGCGTGGAGGCGCACCCTGAGAGCAGCATGGATCAGCATGGCGGAAGCGCCGACCGGCCTGAACCCTGTTAGCCGCCAAGGCGGTCGCGCCGCGTGAGGGCAGGCCGCGCGGCGGTGCTGGCCCTGCTGATGACCAGCCTCCTGGCAACCGCACTGGGACTCAACCTGTCGCTGGACCGGCGCCGGACGGAGGATCGCGTGCTGCGCGGCGTCAATGCGCTGGCGGAGGCCGCCGCCGCCCAGGCCGCGGCGATGCTGAACGGCCTGGACCAGGCGCTGCTCGGCCTGGAGGGACTCGACGAGGATGCCGAAGGGGTCCGGCGGCTGCAGCGGCACGAGGCGCTCGCGCCGGAGGGAACCGGGCTGTTTGTGCTCGATGCCGCCGGGGCGGTGAAGCTGGCGACCGCCCGGGGCCGGGAGCACCTCGCGGGGCTGCAGCAGGGCTATGTCGCCTCCCTCGCCAGCCTGCCGGCCGGGGAGCCGGCGCTGCATGTCGCGCCGCCGCTGCGCGGCGGCGAAGGCAGCATCCTGCCGCTGCTGCGCCGGCTGGATGCGCACCGCGTGGGCATGGCCTTGCTGCCCCTGCAGGGGCTGGCCGGACAGTATGCGCGGTTGCCGCTCGCCAAGGGTGCCCGCCTGCTGCTGTTCGACGCGGAGGGGCACCGCCTCGCCGTGCATCCGCCCGGGCCCTGGCAGGCCGGCGAGAAGCCGGCACGCGCGGAGGAGGTGGTGCGGGCCCTGCGCGAGCGCCGGCGTGCCTCGGGCATGGACCGTGCCACGGCCGACGGCACGCCACGCTACTATGCGGCGGTGCCGGTGCAGGGCCAGCCGCTCATGCTCATCGCCCTCCAGAGCCAGAAGGAGGTGATGGCGCCATGGTGGCAGCGCACCTGGCTGCTGATCGGGCTGGCTCTCCTGGCCACCCTCGCCATCGGCGCGGGCACGGTGCTGGTGCTGCGCGAGATGGCGCGGCGGCTGGCGGCCCGGCAGGCCGCCACCGCGCGGCTCGAGGCGCTGGCGCGGGGTTCGGCGCAGATCGCCGCCATGGCCGAGATGCCCGCCCTGCTGCACCGCGTCGGGCAGCTGGCGCGGCAGGCGGCTGCAGCGCGCTTCGCCGCCATCCGCCTGCACGAGCCGGCAGGCCATGAGCCGGTGATCGACCTGAAGCCCGGCGACGCGCCGCCCGCCCTGGCCGCGCTGCGCCGGCTGGCGCTCGAACCCGGCCTCGCCGGTGACGCGCCCTGCCTCTGGCCGGCGCAGGCGGAGCGTCCCGCCGCCCTGTCGGTGCCGCTGCGCGGGGCGGATGGCGCGCCGCTCGGCACACTTCTGGTAGGCGATGCCGACCATGCCTTCGACGCCGACGACATCGCCATGCTGTCGCAGCTGGGCGTTCTGGCCGGCATCGCGATCCGCAACCGGCGCCTGATCGGCACGCTGCACCACGCGGCGCAGGAGGCCGAAAGCGCCCGGGGCCGGGTCGAGTTCATCCTGGAGTCGATCAGCGATGGCTTCATCGCGCTCGATTCGGAATGGCGCTTCGCCTATGCCAACACCGCCGCCCGCCGGATGCTGAAGCTGGCGGAGGGCGCGTTGCCCCGCCAGACCCTGTGGCAGCGCTACCCCATCCTGCTGGAGACCGCGCTGGTGGAGCAGCTGCACACCGTGGCCGTGCGCGGCGGCCGGGCCGAGTTCGACATCACCCTGCCCTGTGAGGGCGGCGACCGCAGCTTCCGCATGCTCTCCTATCCCGCCGGGGATGGCATCGCCCTGCAGTTCCGGGAAACCGGCCAGCGTCAGGCCGCGGCGCCCGAGGCTCCGGCGGGCGGCGCGCTGCCGGGCGCGGCGATCATCCAGGCCGCCGGCCTGGCGCATGATCTGGGCCATCTGATGGCCGCCATGGAGGAGACGGCCTGCCGCCTGCCACCCGAGGCGGCGGAGGCGGCGGAGGCGCTGCGCCGGTCCGGCGCGCTCGGGCAGGCGCTCAGCGGCGCGCTGCTGGGGCTGATCCGCAGCGGCCGGACGGAAGCCCGGCCGGCCGATCCGGCGGCGCTCCTGCGCGGCCTGCTGGGCCTCCTGCGGCGTCTGGCCGGCCCCGCCGTGGCGCTGGAGGCCGAGATTCCGCCAAGCCTGCCGCCCCTGCCGCTGGAAGCGGGCCAGCTGGAAAGCGCCGCGGTGAACCTGGTGCTGAACGCGCGCGCGGCGATGCCGCAGGGGGGATCGCTGCGGCTCACGCTGCACCGCCTGGAGGCGGCGCCGGCGCCGCTGCCGCCGGGGCCGTGCCTGCGGCTTACGGTGCGGGATTCCGGCAGCGGGCTTCACGGGGCGGCCCTTGGCAGGGCGGGCGAGGCCGGCTTCAGCGAAAAGCCTGGCGGGCATGGCCTCGGCCTCGCCGCGATCGCCGCCTTCGCGCGGCGGCAGGGCGGTGCCTTCCGGTTGAGCGATGCTGCCGGCGGCGGATGCCTGGCCGAATTGCTGCTGCCCTGGTCTCCGCTCTCCCTGCCCGCCCCTTCCGAGACGCTGACGCCGCCACGGCTGGAGGGCAGCCCCTGCATCCTGCTGGTTGAGGACGAGCCATCGCTGCGCCAGCGGCTGACAGCGCAGTTGCAGGCGCTGGGCTGCGCGGTGCATGCGGCGGAGGACGGCCCGGCCGCCTTGCAGCTGATCGAGGAAGGGTTGCGCCCCGACCTGTTGCTGACCGATGTGATGCTGCCTGGCGGCCTCAGCGGCCTGCGCCTGGCTGAGAAGGCCCGGCATTGGCAGCCATCCTGCGCGGTGCTCCTGATCTCCGCCTATGCCGTGGAGGCGGGCGCCACGCCCGGCCAGCCGCCGCTTCTTCTCAAGCCCTGCACAGGCGATGAGCTGGCGGCGGCGCTGCAATCGGCGCTCACGCAGAAAGTTCTGGCATCCGATCCACTTTCAGGAGAAAAACTCACATTACAGTAGATTCCGCAAATTGCTCTGCTATCATAGCGAGCAATGGTAAACGAAACCACAACCCTAGAACCCCCGCTGCGCCGCCCGCGAAGCTTGGCGGAGCAGGCCCGCGTCGAAGGCATCCTGCTGGGGCTGGGTTGCCCTCGCACGGCCGCGACGCTCTCAGAAGCGTTGATGCAGTCCGGCTACCAGCCGAACCTCATCGACGACCTGAATGATTTCTGCGCGGCGCTGGAGCAGGCTCCGGCGCGGGTGGTGGTGCTGGATCTCGACTGGGCCGCGGGCTCGGCCCCCGAGATGCTCCGCCGCATTCCCGGCCGTGGGCGCGGCCTGGTGGTGCTGAGCCGGCAGGCCGGCGAGGCGGAGCGCGTGGCCAGCCTGGAGCTGGGCGCCGATGACCATCTGCCCCTGCCCGTCTCCCCGCGGGAGCTGGTGGCCCGGCTGCGGGCGCTCTCCCGCCGCCTGCCGGCGCCGCCGGCCACGTCGGAGCCGCTGCCGCCGCGCATGGCGATGGGCGTGCTGCTGGACCCTGCCCGGCAGAGGCTGGTCCCCCCCGGCGGGTCGGAGATCCATCTCACCGGCGCCGAGGCCGGGCTGCTGGCGATGATGCTGCGCGACCCCTCCCTCACCGCCGAGCGGGACATGATCGCCGAGCACGTGCTGGGCTATCGGCGGCGGCCGCAGCAACGCGGCGTGGACCAGTTCGCCTCCTCGCTGCGGCAGAAGCTGGAACAGTCCTCGAATGGCGCCATCCAGCTTCTGGCGGTGCGCGGGCGCGGCTACCGGCTGGTGTGGTAGCCTCGCCGCATCCACCCGGCAGGGCGATGATGCGCGATGATTCAGAGTGCCTGTGACGTGCTCGGGCCGGGCGCCACGCCCGGCAACCTCTCCCGCCAGAGCCTGCGCCTGCTGGCGGCCATCCGGCGCCACCATCCGGCGACGGCGGATCATTCGGTGCGGGTGGCCACGGTGCTGCTGGCCATGTGGAGCCACCGCCCGGACGGGCTGGGCGACATGGCCGAGGTGGTGGCGGCCGGCCTGCTGCATGATTTGGGCAAGGTCTTCCTGCCGACCAGCCTGCTCGATGCCGCCCGCGGCCTCAGCGCCCGCGAGACGGACATGATGCGCGCCCATCCCCTGACCGGCGCCGAGGCCCTGGCCGCGCTGCGCTACCCGGAAGCGGTGCAGGCGGCGGCGCGGGACCACCATGAGCGCTGGCAGGGCGGCGGCTATCCCGGCGGGCGCGCGGGCACGGCCCTGTCACCGCTGGCGCGCGCCATCTGCGTGGCCGATTCCTTCGTCGCGATGATCGAGCCCGGGCGGGCCTATCGCCGGCACCTCAGCGTGGCCGAGGCGCTGCGCGAGGTGCAGGCCTGCTCCGGCACCCAGTTCGACCCCGATTTCGCGGCGCTGCTGGTGGAAGCGCTGGGCGAGACCTTCCAGGCGGAGCTGGGCCTGGACCATGGGCTGAGCCGCAGGAGCACCATGGCCGGGCTGCTGCCTTCGCACCTGCTGGAGCGCGCCCTGCGTCTTCCGCCCTGCCCCTGGTGAGGCGGTGCCTTAGCGCGAGAGGCCGGGAATGCTTTGCGCCAGGCCCGGCGGCAGGTTCTTCAGCAGGCCGGGCGGCAGCGTGACGCTGCGGTACTCGGGCGGCAGGCGGAAGCGGGCCGGGTCCTGCCGGGTGTAGGAGACGGCGGTGGCCTCCAGCATGCCCTGCTTGCCCTCATGCTTGCCCTGCGCGCGCAGCAGCACGCCATCCGGCGTCAGGCAGACGGTGCCCTGCCCGTCCGGATTGCTGACGCGCCAGATGTCGCAGCGGTGGCCGGCCACGGTGGCGCTGCCGGCCGGCGTCATCGTCGTGCCCGGCGGAAGCCCACCGGTCAGCGGCAGCTTCTGCTCGTCCGGCAGTTGCATGGCGGTGCGCATCGAATCCATCACCATCATCGCCTGGCCGCGCGGCAGGTCTACCAGCACCCAGCCCGGCGCCTCCGGCGGCTCGACCCGCAGCCGCCGCTCGGCGGCGAGCCATGCCGCCTGCACCGTGCGCGGTGCCTCGCGCCCGCCGCGGGCCGTGTAGGTCACCGCCACGTCGCGGGTGGGCCAGAGCTGGGCGGGGGCGTTCTGCGCCAGGGCGGCGCCGGCGCCGGCCCCCGCGAGGGCCAGGGCCAGGATGGCGGTGCGTCGCATCGGAAATCCCCCTACCGGCCAGGCCGGACAGCCGCGCCGGAGCTGGCTTGCGCTTCCGCCCCGGCCGCCGCAGGCTGCGGCACGATTCAGTTAAGAAGGGGAACGCCCATGAGCAAGATCGCCGTCGTCACAGGCGCGGGCAGCGGCATCGGCCGCGCCGCCGCGCTCGCCCTGCTGGGCGCAGGCTGGCATGTCGCCCTCGCCGGCCGCCGCGCCGATGCGCTGGAGGCCACCATCGCCCAGGCGGGCGAGGCCGGCGCGCGCTGCCTGGCGGTGCCGACGGATGTGGGCGACGCCGCCTCCGTGGCCGCGCTGTTTGCCGCCGTGAAGGAGAAGTGGGGCCGCTGCGACCTGCTGTTCAACAATGCGGGGCGCGGCAGCCCAGCGGTCGATTTCGACGAGATCTCGCACGAGGACTGGTTCGGCGTGGTCGCGGCCAACCTGAACGGCGCCTTCCTCTGCGCGCAGGAGGCCTACCGCATGATGAAGCACCAGGAGCCGCGCGGCGGCCGCATCATCAACAACGGCTCGATCAGCGCCTACGCGCCGCGTCCCGGCTCGGCCCCCTACACGGCCACCAAGCACGCCATCGGCGGCCTGACCAAGTCGCTCAGCCTCGACGGGCGGAAATGGGACATCGCCTGCGGCCAGATCGACGTCGGCAACGCCGCGACCGAGATGACCGACCGCATGACCAAGGGCGTGCCGCAGGCCAACGGCACCATGATGGTGGAGCCGCGCATGGATGTGCGGCATGTGGGCGAGGCCGTGCTGCACATGGCCTCGCTGCCGCTCGACGCCAACATCCAGTTCATGACGGTGATGGCGACGAAGATGCCCTTTGTCGGGCGCGGCTGAGCCAGGCGGGCCGGGGCGCGACCGCCCCGGCCCTGCCGCGTCAGTCCACCTGCGCGCCGGAGCGGCGCACCACCTCGCCCCAGCGGGCGATGTCGCGCTCCTGCACGGCGCGGAACTCGGCCGGGGTGGAGAGGGTGCTGGGCGTGATGCCCTGGGTGTCGATCAGCCAGCGGCGGAACTCGGGCGTGGTGATGATGCGCTGGATCTCGGCGTTCATCCGCGCCTGGATGGGCTCCGGCAGGCCGGGCGGCGCGAAGATGCCGTACCAGGTACTGCTGTCGAAGCCCGGCAGGCCGCAGGCCTCGGCCACGGTGGGCACCTCGGGCAACGCCTCCAGGCGCTTGGCCGTCGTCACCGCCAGCCCCTTCACCTGCCCCTGCTTGATGTAGCCGATGGAGGGGCCGGACTGGTTGAAGAACAGGTCCACATCGCCGGACAGCAGCGCCGTCTGCGCGCCGGGCTGCCCGCGGAAGGGCACATGCACGATGTCCAGCCCCGCCACCTGCGCGAACTGCGCGCCGGCCAGGTGGGTCGAGGCGCCGTTGCCGGTGGAGGCGTAGTTCAGCTTGCCCGGCTGCGCCTTCGCCGTGCGGATCACGTCCTGGCAGGTGGCGAGGCCAGGCCGCCGCTCCGCGCTGACGGTGAGCACGTTCGGCACGTCGCCCAGATGGGCGATGGGCGTGCTGTCCTTCACCGGGTCGAAGGGCAGGCTGCGGTAGAGCGTGGCGTTGATGGCGTGGGTGCCGGCCGTGCCGAAGAGGAAGGTGTAGCCATCCGGCTTCGCCTTGGCCACATGATCGCTGGCGATGTTGCCGCCGGCGCCGCTGCGGTTGTCCACCACCACCGGCACGCCCAAGGCCTGGGAGAGCGGTTCGGCCAGCTTGCGCTGGTAGATGTCCACGCCGGAGCCGTTCGGAAAGCCGCCCATCAGGGTGATGGGCCGGTTGGGCCACGCGGCGTCCTGTGCCTGTGCCGTGGCGAGAGGGGCCCATAAGCCGGCCAGTGCGAGGCCAAGCAGCAATCGGCGCATTGTCGGTGGCTCTCCTTCTGTGTGCAGCACCGAGGCTATCCCTGCGCCGGCAATGGGGGGAACCCGGAAAGCGCCCCCTTTCCACGCCGCGTTCAGACGCTGCGCAAATCCAGCAGGCAACGGGGCACCAATGCGCCCAAACCGATGGCATGCCCGGCAAGCTGCTGGCGGATCTGCAGCGCCTGCAGCCGCGCCGCCTCCTTCAGCAGGTCCGTGTCCTCCAGCGCGCCGAGCGTGGCCTGCTGGTCGTCCAGCTGCTCCAGGTTCAGCGAAAGCTGGGCCTCGATGGCGCCACGGTCGGCGGCGAAGCTGTCGCGCGCTTCCAGCACGGCCAGGGCGAAGGCGCTGAGATCCGGCAGCATGGCGCGGGCGGCGGCCGAATCGGCGGGCGGGCGCGGCAGCCGGCTGGCGATCCGCTCCAGCAGGTCCAGCGAGCGAAGCATGCCCGGGTTGCCATCCTCCGCGTTGCTCATCAGCAGCTGGCTGACATGGCGCGAAGCGGCCAGCAGCGAGAGGATCTCCTGGAAGTTCCGCTGGTAGCGCGCCAGGGCGGCGCGACCCTCCTCCCCGGGCAGGGCGGGATCTGCGATCAGGACGAGGATGCGGCCGGCCTCGCTGGCCAGCATGTCGATGTCTTCCAGCACCTGGCGCAGCAGGTCGAGCATTGCCTTGGCGCTGCTGAGTTGGCGCCCGGCGGCGAGGATGCTGTCGAGTTCGTCCATCTCCGTGGGCCGCAGGCCAGGGGATGGCGTGGGAAGCAGGGGAGCAGAATCCAGCGACATGCAAGGGTTTCCCTTCAGCCGGCTCCGGCCGGCGCTCGGGATATGTTCTGGACCCGCAGCATTGAAGATATCGCTAAGGCACGAAAAAGCCCCCGGCGCGGGCTGCGCCGGGGGCTCTGTTCATTCCGTCGCGGGACGGCGCCGGGGGCTCAGTTGCCCTTCAGCACCACCGCCTGGCGGCCACGCTGGCCGTCGCGGACCTCCAGGTTGAGCTTCTCGCCCTGCTGGACATCCTGCTTGCCGGCGCGCTGCAGCACGGAAGAGTGCAGGAACACGTCCTGGCCACCATCATCCGGCGTGACGAAGCCGAAGCCGCGCACCTGGTCGAACCACTTCACCGTGCCGTTCACGGCGTAGGTCGGGCCACCCTCGTCACGGCCGCCGAAGTCGCGGCGCGGCGGACGGTCGCCGAAGCTGCGCGGCGCGCCGAAGCCACCACCGCCGCCGCCGCCACCAAAGCCGCCACGGTCGCCGAAATCACGGCGCGGCGGACGGTCGCCGAAGCCGCCACGGTCGCCGAAGCCACCGGGCGCACCGAAGTCGCGGCGCGGCGGACGGTCGCCGAAGCCGCCACGGTCGCCGAAGCCACCGGGCGCACCGAAATCGCGGCGCGGCGGACGGTCGCCGAAGTCGCGGCGCGGCGGACGGTCGCCGAAGCCACCGGCACCAAAGTCGCGGCGGGGACGGTCGCCACCGGGCGGGGCGCCCGGGCCGAGCTTGCGCTCGTGGATCTTGGTCACCAGCCGGCGACCCTGGCGGTCCGCGCCGATCTCGCAGACCAGCTTGTCACCGGTCTCGGGCGGCTCGATCCCGGCCTCGGTGAGCGCCGAAGCGTGGAAGAACACGTCCTGACCGTCCGGGCCCAGTACGAAGCCGAACCCCTTACGGCCGTTGTACCACTTGACCTCGGCCTCGATGGGCCCGGCGCCGCCCTGCGAATCGTTATCCGGAAACACTGCGTCTCGTATCCGTAAAAGTGTGCGGCCCGACGGGATGCAGGGCCGGCATGGTCCATCCTCGCACCAGAGCGTCCCGATTGCTAGTCGAATCGCCGTGGATCGTAGGGTTCCAGCGCAATATCCGGGCGCCGGCCGGCCAGCAGCGCGGCCACCAGCGCGGCCGTGCGCGGGCCGGCCACCAGCCCCACATGGCCATGCCCGAAGGCCAGCACGATATCGCCCGAATTCCGCGCCGGGCCGATGCAGGGCAGGCCGTCCGGCATGCTGGGACGGTTGCCCATCCAGACCTTCACCCGCTCCGCCGGCAGGTCGCGCGGCAGGCCGGGGAAGCAGCGCAGCAGGTGGTCGCGCAGGATCTCGGCGCGCTTCCAGTTGGGCGCCGCGTCGAGCGCGGCGATCTCCACCTGCCCGGCGACGCGCAGCCCCGCGCGGGTCATGGTGATGGCCATCTTGCCGTCCGACGGCATCAGCGGAATGCGTGGCCCCGTCTCGGGATTCGCGATCACCGCGTGGTAGCCGCGCTCGGTCTGCAACGGCACGCGGCTGCCGGCGGCGGCGGCCAGCACCCTGGAATGGGCACCGGCGGCGATCACCGCCCGGTCGGCGGCGATCTCGCCGCCCTGCGTCGTCACCGCACGCAGCCTTCCGCCCTCGACGCGGAAGCCGGTGGCGGCGCTGCGCGCGCGGCGCACCCCTTCCCGCTCGGCCAGCGCCACCAGCGCCGCCACATAGGCGCCGGGGTCGGCGCAGTGGCCACCCTGCTCGGCCAGGATGCCGAAAGTGTAGCGGCGGTCGAGGGTGGGCTCGCGCTGGCGCAGCTCCTCCTCCCCCACCTCGCGCCAGGCGAGGCCGACCTCGGCGCGGATGCGCCAGGCCATCGCCTCCGCCTCGAAGGCGGCGCGGCTGGGATAGATGTACATCAGCCCGGTGCGGTGGATCAGCTCCGGCACCCCGGCCTCCTCGGCCAGCGCCTGGTGCAGCGCGGGCGCGCCGTCGAGCAGCGGCTTCAGCGCCCGCGCGGTGCGCAGCACCTTGGCCTCGGTCCAGCCGGCCCAGAGATAGCGCAGCAGCCAGGGCGCCACGCGCGGCAGGTAGCCCCAGCGGATGGCCAGCGGCCCCAGCGGATCGCGCAGGAAGCCCGGCACCTTCTTCCATGTCCCCGGCATGGCGGGCGGGATGACGGATTGCGGCGAGAGCCAGGCGCCGTTGCCATAGCTCGCCGCCTGCTCGCCGCCCGGCTCGCCAGGATCGATGAGGGTGACATCCCAGCCCTCGCGCCGCAGCGCCAGCGCGGTGGCGGCGCCGACGATCCCGGCGCCGATGATCGCGGCATGGCCCCGCATGGCGCCGCTCACCGCGATTGCAGCGCGGCGTCGCGCCCGAGCAGCGAGACGTGGGCGGAGACGACGCGCCAGCCTTCCGGCAGCCGCGCCATGATCTTGGTCTCCCGCCCGATCAGGCCAGTGCCGACGCGCTCGTATTCCAGATGGGTGGCGGCGAAATCCTGCCCGAAGGCGACGATGTGCACCGTCCGCTGCACCCGCTGCGCATAGGCCTTCACCGAGGCGCGGAAGGCGCGGATGGCGTCGTGCCCGTAGAGGATCTCGCCGATGCCGAAGCGCACGGTGCGCGGATCGGCCCAGAAGATGCCGTCCAGGATTTCCGTGCGGTTGTTCATCAGCGCGTCCTCGTAGCGGTCGAACACCGCCCGGACTTCCGCAATCACCGCCGGATCGTCGATCTGCACGCGAGCACCCCTCCGCTGCCAGGAACCAGGAGGTGCAGCGTGCCGCAGCACGCGCGCGGGCGAAAGGGGGCCGGCCATAGGGCCGGCCCGGAATCGCCTCAGCCGGCGTCGGCCACGGCGCGCTTGGCCATCACCGTCACCAGGTTGGCGCGGTACTCGGCGCTGCCATGGATGTCGCTGTTCAGATCGTTGGCCGACTGGCGGATATTGGCCACGGCCTCGGGCGACCAGTTGGCGGCGAGCGCGGCTTCCATCTCCTTCTGGCGGAAGGCGCAGGAGGCGGCGCCGTTGACGCCGACGCCCACGCCCTTCGGCCCCTTGGCGACGAAGACGCCCGTCATCGAGTAGCGGCTGGCCGGGTTGCGCAGCTTGGCGTAACCGGCCTTCTCGGGAATCGGGAAGGAGACGCCGATGAGCAGCTCGCCCGGCTCCATCGCCGTGGTGAACATGCCGACGAAGAAATCGTCGGCCGGGATCTGCCGGCGGTCGGTGATCAGGGTGGCGCCGAGGGCGAGCGCGGCGGCGGGGTAGTCGGCCGCCGGGTCGTTGTTGGCCAGGCTGCCGCCGATGGTGCCGCGGTTGCGCACCTGGGTGTCGCCGATGGTGGCGGCCATGCGCGCCAGAGCCGGGATCGCCGCCATGATCTGCGGGTCGGTCGCCACCTCGAAATGCTTGACCATGGCGCCGATGACGATGGCATCGCCCTCACGCTTGATGCCGCGCAGCTCGGCGATGCCGGAGAGGTCGATCAGCGCCGTCGGCATGTTCAACCGGTGCTTGAGGGCCGGCAGCAGGGTCATGCCGCCGGAGATCGGCTTGGCATCCGGATCCTCGGCCAGCAGCTTCACCGCATCCGCGAGGCTGCTCGGCTTGTGGTAGGCGAAATCATACATCGCGAGGGGCTCCCTACTCGGCGGCGGCGGGCAGGGCCGCGCCGTCCTTGGCATGGATGATGGACCAGATCTTCAGCGGTGTCGCCGGCATCTCGACATGGGTCACGCCATAATCACGCAGCGCGTCCACCACCGCGTTGATGACGGCGGGCGGCGAGCCGATGGCGCCCACCTCGCCACAGCCCTTCACGCCGAGCGGGTTGTGCGTGCACAGTGTGGTGCTGGTGGAGACGCCGAAGGAGGGGATCTGCGTGGCGCGCGGCATGGCGTAGTCGTTGAAGCTGGCGGAGAGCAGCTGGCCCTCGGCATCGTAGACCGTGTTCTCGATCAGCGCCTGGCCGATGCCCTGGGCCAGCCCGCCCTGGATCTGCCCTTCGACGATCATCGGGTTGATGACGCGCCCGACATCGTCGCAGGCGGTGAAGGCGACCACGGCCACCTCCCCCGTCTCCGGGTCGATCTCCACCTCGCAGATGTGGCAGCCGCCGGGGTAGGTGAAGTTCTTCGGGTCGTAGAAGGCGGTCTCCTCCAGCCCGGGCTCGATCTCCTCGATCGGGTAGTTGTGCGGCACATAGGCCGCCATGCTGATCTCGGCGAAGGCCTTGGCGCGGTCGGTGCCGGCGACGCGGAACTGGCCGTTGCTGAACTCGATATCCTCGACCGAGGCCTCCAGCAGGTGGGCGGCGATCTTCCTGCCCTTGGCGATGATCTTGTCCATCGCCTTGACCATGGCGCTGCCGCCGACGGCCAGGCTGCGCGAGCCATAGGTGCCCATGCCGAAGGGGATCTTGCCCGTGTCCCCATGCACGATCTCGACCTGCGAGAGCGGCACGCCGAGCTGCTCCGAGACGAGCTGGGCGAAGGTGGTCTCGTGCCCCTGCCCGTGGCTGTGCGTGCCGGTGAAGACCGAGACGCTGCCGGTGGGATGGACGCGGATATTGGCCACCTCGTACAACCCCGCCCGCGCGCCGAGCTGCCCCACCAGCTTGGAGGGCGCGATGCCGCAGGCCTCCAGATAGGTCGAGACGCCGATGCCGCGCAGCCTGCCGCGCGCCTTCGCCTCGGCGCGGCGGGCTTCGAAGCCGGCATAGTCGGCGCCGCGCAGCGCCTCGCGCAACGTCGCCTCGTAGTCGCCGCTGTCATATTGCAGGGCGACCGGCGTCTGGTACGGGAACTGGTCGGGGCGGATGAAGTTCTTCCGCCGGATCTCGATGCGGTCCATCCCCATCTCGCGCGCCGCGACGTCGACGAGGCGCTCCAGCAGGTAGGTCGTCTCGGGCCGCCCGGCGCCGCGATAGGCATCGACCGGCACGGTGGAGGTGAACACCGCCTTCACCTGCCCGTGGATGGCCGGGGTGGTGTAGACGCCGGCCAGCAGCGTGGCCGAGAGATAGGTCGGCACGGCGGGCGCGAAGGTGGAGAGATAGGCGCCCATATTCGCCAGCGTCGAGACGCGCAGGCCGAGGAACTTCCCCTCCCGGTCCAGCGCCAGCTCGGCGGTGGTGACGTGGTCGCGCCCATGCGCGTCGGAGAGGAAGGCCTCGCTGCGCTCGCAGGTCCACTTCACCGGCCGCTTCAGCTGCGCCGCCGACCAGGTGACGATGGCCTCCTCGGCATAGTGGTAGATCTTGCTGCCGAAGCCGCCGCCCACATCGGGCGCCACCACCCGCAGCCGGTGCTCCGGCACCTTCAGCACGAAGGCGCCCATCAGCAGCCGGATGACATGCGGGTTCTGGCTGGTGGTGTAGAGGGTGTGCTCGCCGCTGTGCGGGTCGTAGTCGCCGATGGCCGCGCGCGGCTCCATGGCGTTCGGCACCAGCCGGTTGTTGGTGGTCTCGAAGCGGACCACCCTGTGCGCCGTGGCGAAGGCGGCGTCGGTCGCAGCGGCGTCGCCGATCTCCCAGTCGAAGCAGACATTGCCGGGCGCGTCGTCGTGCAGCAGGGGCGCGCCGGGCGCCAGCGCCGCCGCCATGTTGGAGAGCGCCGCCAGCGGCGTGTAGGAGACGGCGATGGCCTCCGCCGCGTCCCGCGCCTGGTTGCGGGTCTCGGCCACCACCACGGCCACCGGGTCGCCCACATGGCGGACCTTGCCGCTGGCGAGGACCGGGTGCATCGGCTCGGCCATCACCTGGCCGCCCTTGCCCGTCACCTGCCAGCCGCAGGGGATGCCGCCAAGCCCGGCCGCCTCGATGTCGGCCGCCGTGTAGACGGCCTGCACGCCCGGCATGGCGGCGGCCGCGGCGGTGTCGATGCCGTCGATCCGCGCATGCGCATAGGGGCTGCGGAGAATCCAGGCATGCAGCTGGCCGGGACGGTTGAGATCGTCCGTGTACTGCCCGCGGCCGGAGAGGAAGCGGAGATCCTCCCGGCGGCGGACACTGGCCCCGATCCCCTCGGAGGGGTGGGTGGTGACATTCATGGACTTCGCCTCCCTAAGGCGTGCGGAACGCTTCTGTCTCGCGCCGGCCTTATATGGCCGGTCGTCGTCGTCAGCGGCGGCTGCGCGCGGCCTAGCCGGCGCGCGCCAGCTCCGGCGTGCGGCCCTGCATCACATCGGCGGCGGCGGCGATCGCCTTGACGATGTTGTGGTAGCCGGTGCAACGGCAGATGTTGCCTTCCAGCCCCTCGCGGATCTCCTGCTCGGACAGGCCCTGCGGGTGCTTCTTCACCAGGTCGATGGCGCTCATCACCATGCCGGGCGTGCAGAAGCCGCATTGCAGGGCGTGATACTCGCGGAAGGCCTCCTGCATCGGGTGCAGCGTGCCATCGGCGGCGGCCAGCCCCTCGATGGTGGTGACCTGCGCGCCATCGGCCTGCACGGCCAGGATGGTGCAGGACTTCACGCTGTCCTCGCCCATCTGCACCACGCAGGCGCCGCACTGGCTGGTGTCGCAGCCGACATGCGTGCCCGTCAGGCGCAGCTTCTCGCGCAGCACTTCGACCAGAAGCGTGCGGGCTTCCACTTCAACGGTGTGGCTCTTGCCGTTCACGGTCAGCGTGACTTGCGGCATGCCGCGTCTCCCCCATGCAGACGGCGCCGCGCGACGCGGCGTCCCTGGGGGAAGGGTCATCCAAGCACGGGCAGCCCGTCAAGCGGGCGCATGTATCCTGGGCGTGACGTTTAGCACAGCACGACGCGATTGAGAAGCGTTCTCATCTTATGGCCAGGAAAAAGGGGGCCGTGGCCCCCTTCCCGCGCCTCAGGCCAGCGTGGCCGAGACGCCGCGCGCCAGCGGGTTCTTCTCCGCC
Source organism: Roseomonas sp. TS2 (assembly GCF_058833935.1). NCBI lineage: Bacteria > Pseudomonadati > Pseudomonadota > Alphaproteobacteria > Acetobacterales > Roseomonadaceae > Roseomonas > Roseomonas sp. TS2. The sequence continues at coordinate 24,607 of NZ_JCACVY010000022.1, forward strand.
AGCAGATCATGCAGGTGGCAGGCGGCCCACTGCCCCGGCGTGGTCTGCTGCAGCTTGGGCTCGTCGCTGCGGCAGCGGTCGAAGGCATAGGGGCAGCGGGTGTGGAAGCGGCAGCCCGTGGGCGGGTTGATCGGGCTCGGCACGTCGCCCGTCAGCACGATGCGCTCGCGCGCCGCGCCCGGCTCCGGCACCGGCACGGCGGAGAGCAGCGCCTCGGTGTAGGGGTGCTTCGGCGCCCCGAACAGCTCCCGCCGCGGCGCGATCTCGACGATCTTGCCGAGATACATCACCGCCACGCGGTGCGTCATGTGCTCGACGATGGCGAGGTCGTGGCTGATGAACAGCATCGCCAGGCCGAGCTCCTTCTGCAGGTCCTGCAGCAGGTTGACGATCTGCGCCTTCACCGAGACGTCGAGCGCCGAGACCGCCTCGTCGCAGACGATCAGGTCCGGCTCGCCGGCCAGGGCGCGGGCGATGCAGATGCGCTGCCGCTGCCCGCCCGAGAATTCATGCGGCCAGCGGTTCACGGCGTCGCGCGGCAGGCGCACCGTGTCCATCAGCTTCGCCACCCGCTCGTCGAGGTCGGCGCTGTTCTTGGCCAGGCCGAAATTGCGGATAGGCTCGGCCAGCAGGTCCTTCACCCGCATCCGCGGGTTGAGGCTGCTGAAGGGGTCCTGGAACACCACGCCGATGCGCCGGCGCAGCGGCCGCAGCTTGCCCGCGCTGAGGTCGTCGATGCGCTGGCCGTCCAGCACCACCTGCCCGGCCGTCGGCGGGAACAGCCGCAGCAGCGCCTTGCCGACGGTGGACTTGCCGCAGCCGGATTCGCCCACCAGCGAGAGCGTCTCGCCCTTGTCGATGTGGAAGGTCACGCCGTCCACGGCATAGACCTGGCCGGTGGTGCCGCCGAAGAAGCCGCCCTTGATGGGGAAGTGCTTCTTGAGGTCGTTCACCTCCAGCAGCGGGCGGGCGCCCCGGTGGGCGTTCGCCTGGGCCGCCGGGTGGGCGTTCGCGTGGGCGGGGTGGGTTCCCATGGTCATGCTCATGCGGCGACGGCCTCCTTCACCGCGTAGTGGCAGGCGGCGACATGGCGCGGCGCCTTCTCTTCCAGCGCCGGCGCCACCTCGCGGCAGAGATCGGTGGCGTACGGGCAGCGGCTGGCGAAGACGCAGCCCTGGATCTTCTGCTTCAGGCTGGGCACCAGGCCGGGGATCTCGGCCAGGCGCTCGGTGGTGCCATCGAGCGAGGAGCCGAGCTTGGGGACGGCGCCGAGCAGGCCCTGGGTGTAGGGGTGCTTGGGCGTGCGGAACAGGTCCTCGACCCGCGCCTCCTCCACCTTGCGGCCGGCGTACATGACGATGACACGCTCGGCCACCTCGGCCACCACGCCGAGATCGTGCGTGATCAGCACGATGGCGGCGCCGACGGTGCGCTTGAGGTCGCGCATCAGGTCGAGGATCTGCGCCTGGATCGTCACGTCGAGCGCGGTGGTCGGCTCGTCGGCGATCAGCAGCTTCGGATTGCAGGCGAGCGCGATGGCGATCATCACGCGCTGGCGCATGCCGCCCGAGAGCTGGTGCGGATATTCCTTCACCCGCTTGGCGGGCGCCGGGATGCCGACCAGCGTCAGCATCTCCACCGCCTTGGCCTCGGCCTGGGACTTGGAGAGCCCCTGATGCAGCCGCAGCGCCTCGCCGATCTGCTGGCCGATGGTCAGCACCGGGTTCAGCGAGGTCATCGGCTCCTGGAAGATCATGCTGATCTCGTTGCCGCGGATGGCGCGCATCTCGCGCTCCGACAGCTTCAGCAGATCCCGCCCCTCGAAGCGGATGGAGCCGGCGAGCTTGCCCGGCGGCTCGGGGATGAGCCGCAGGATGGACATGGAGGTGACGGACTTGCCGCAGCCGGACTCGCCCACGATGGCGACGGTCTCGCCCGCCTCCACCGAGAAGGAGAGCCCGTCGACGGCGCGGTTCACGCCGCCATCGGGGGTACGGAAATGCGTCTGGAGGTTCTCGACTTCGAGCAGCGCCATGGCGTTACACCCGCTTCGCCGCGCGCGGATCGAGCGAATCCCGCAGGCCGTCGCCCAGCAGGTTCACCGCCAGCACGGTGATGGAAAGGAAGATGGCGGGGAAGAACACGATGTAGGGCTTCACCTGCCACAGCGCCCGGCCCTCGGCCATGATGTTCCCCCAGGAGGGGATGATGGGCGGCGTGCCCGCGCCGATGAAGGAGAGGATGGCCTCTGTGATCATGGCGCTGGCGCAGATATAGGTGGCCTGCACCGTCATCGGCGCCAGGGTGTTGGGCAGGATGTGGCGCCAGATGATGACCGGCGTGCGGGTGCCGCAGGCCACCGCCGCATCCACATAGGGCTGCTCGCGAAGCGAAAGCACCACGCCGCGCACCAGGCGCGAGACGCGCGGGATCTCGGCCACCGTGATGGCCAGGATGACGTTGCCGACCGAGCCGCGCGTCAGCGCCATCAGCGCGATGGCGAGCAGGATGGAGGGGATCGACATCAGCCCGTCCATGACGCGCATGATGATGCTGTCGGCCCAGCGGACGAAGCCGGAGACGAGGCCGATGAACAGACCGATGACCGAGGCGAAGAAGGCCACGCCGAAGCCCACGATCAGCGAGACGCGGGTGCCGTAGAGCACGCGGGAATAGACGTCGCGCCCCAGCATGTCGGTGCCGAACCAGTGGGCGGCCGAGGGGTCGCGCGTGCGCATGACCGGCGCCAGCGCGGTCGGGTCCTTCGTCCACAGGAAGGGGGCGAAGACGGCGACGCCGATCATCAGCAGCAGCAGCGCGCCGCCGAAGGCGATGGTGGGGTGGCGCATCAGGTAGCCGAGGAAGCCCTTGCGCGGCTGCTTCGGCTGCATGACGTCCGGCGTGGGCGCCGCCGCGGCGACGTCCCGACGCGACACGGCGCCCGGGGGCAGGATGGTGGTGCTCAATACCGGATCCTCGGGTCGAACAGGGTGTAGCTCAGGTCAATGAGGAGGTTGACCAGCACGTAGACGAAGCTGAACAGCAGGATCACGCCCTGGATCACCGGGTAGTCGCGGCGCAGGATGGCGTCCACCGTCAGCCGGCCGAGGCCGGGGATAGCAAAGACGCTCTCCGTCACCACCGCGCCGCCGATCAGCAGCGCGACGCCGATGCCGATGACCGTGACGATCGGCACGGCGGCGTTCTTCAGGGCATGCACGAACAGCATGGTGCCCTGCCCCGCGCCCTTGGCGCGCGCCGTGCGGATATAGTCCTGCTGCAGCACCTCGAGCATGGTGGCGCGGGTGATGCGGGCGATCAGCGCGATATAGACGCCGCCCAGCGCCACGGAGGGCAGCACGAGGTTGGACAGCCACGGCCCCAGCCCCTCCGCGAAGGGGGTGTAGCCCTGCACCGGGAACCAGTCCAGCTCCAGCGCGAAGTAGTAGGCCAGCAGGTAGCCCACCACGAAGACCGGCACCGAGAAGCCCAGCACGGCGAAGGCCATCACCGCGCGGTCGATCCAGGAGCCGGCCTTCCAGGCGGCGACCACGCCCATCGGCACGGCGATGCTGATGGCGAGGAACAGCGTCACCACCATCAGCGAGAGCGTCGGCTCGATGCGCTGGGCGATCATCCGCGTCACCGGCAGGTTGGTGAAGATGGAGACGCCGAGGTCGCCCCGCAGGATGCGGAACACCCACTCCCCGAACCGCACCAGGAAGGGGCGGTCGAGGCCGAGGCTGGCGCGGATCCGCTCCACATCGGCCGGCGTGGCCTGGTCACCCGCGATGACCGCCGCCGGATCGCCGGGGGCGATGTAGAGCAGGCTGAAGACAAACAGGGCCACGATCGCCATCACGGGGATCGTCGCCAGGACACGTCGGACGATGTAGGCGAACATGCTTTTCGATCAGCTCTTGGTGACGCCCCAGAAGAACGGGATCGGCGCCTTCACGACGCCGGACACGTTCTTCCGCCAGGCCTGGTAAGAGAGGAAGAAGCCGGTCGGGGCGTAGAGCCCGAAATCCATGGCTTCCTTGTTCAGCTTGTCGATCGCGGCCTTCTCCGCGGTCATGTCGGGGGCGGCGAACCACGCATCGCGCGCCGCCTCGATGGCTTCACTCTTCGGCCAGCCGAACCAGGCGCCATCGCCATTGGCGCGGATCGCCGTGTAGGCGGCCGGGTTGATGCAGTCGGCGCCGGCATGCCAGGTGTGGAAGATGTGCCAGCCACCCTGGCCGGGCGGGTTCTTCATGGCGCGGCGGCTGCCCACCGTGCCCCAGTCGGTGGCGACGAAATCGACATTCATGCCGATCCGCTTCAGCAGGTCGGCGCTGACATCGCCGAAGGCCTTGGTGATCGGCTGGTCCTGCGCCACCAGGATGGTGATGGGCTGGCCGTCATAGCCGGCCTCCTTCAGCAGCTTCTTGGCGCCCTCGTAGTCGCGCTTGCCCTTCAGGATGTCGCCGCCCACCTCGGTGTAGAGCGGCGTGCCGGGGGTGAAGAAGGAGGGCATGGACTTCCACAGCTCGGGGTTGTCGCCCACGAGCGCGCGCATGTAGTCCTCCTGGCTCAGCGCCATCATGACGGCGCGGCGGGCGCGCGGGTCGTTGAACGGCGCGTGCAGGTGGTTCATGCGGAAGCTGCCGACATTGCCCAGCGGATCGGCGATGTCGACATTGACGTTGCGGTTGCGCTTCAGCAGCGGCACCAGGTCGGCGATGGGGTTCTCCCACCAGTCCACCTCGCCATTCTGCAGCGCGGAGGAGGCGGTGGCCGGATCGGGCATGATGACCCACTCCACCTTGTCCACCATCACGCGCTTGCCGCCGGCCATCCAGTCGGCTGCCTCTTCGCGCGGCACATAGCCATCGAATTTGGCGAAGGATGCCTTGGCGCCCGGCACCCACTCGTCCTTCACGAAGCGGAAGGGGCCGGAGCCGACATACTCGGTGATCTGCTGGAACGGATCGGTCTTCGCGATGCGCTCGGGCATGACGAAGCTGCAGGGCGAGTTGTTCTTCGCCAGTGCCAGCAGCATCTTCGGGTAGGGCTGCTTCAGCGACCAGCGGAAGGTGCGGTCGTCCACCGCCACCAGCTCGTTCTGGATGGCGCGGATCATCTGCCCCATCGGGTCGCGCACCGCCCAGCGGGCCATGCTCGCCACCGCGTCCTTGGCCAGCACCGGCTCGCCATCGTGGAACTTCAGGCCGGAGCGCAGCTTGAAGGTCCAGGTCAGGCCGTCGGCCGAGACCTCCTCGCTCTCCACCATCTGGCGCTGCGGCTGCAGCTTGGAATCGAAGCCGTAGAGCGTGTCCCACACCAGCATGGCGGCGTTGCGGACGACATACTGCGTGCCCCAGATGGGGTCGAAATTGGCGAGATTCGCCTGCGGCACGAAGCGCAGCGTGCGCGCGCCCGCCCCCTGCGCCAGCGCCGGCGCGGCAAGGCCGCCGCCCAGCGCCGTGGCGCCGCCCGCCCCCGCCGCGAGCTTCAGGAAAGACCTGCGTTCCATCGTCATGATCCTTCGTCTTCCAGCATTTGGCCGTTCCGGCCGTTTGCCGGCCCGCCGACCCCCGGCCCTGTGCCCGGGAGATGCTGGCGGCGGGCCAGCATGTTTTGTGCCATCCAAGCCGGTGCCATCCGGGCCGGAACGCGCCGGTCCGGCGCGGCTAGGCCTTCTCGATGTTCCAGAACACGGTGGAGGGCGAGCGCTGCACGCCGCGAAGGGTCCGGCGCCAGGCGGAGGGCTGCCAGTAATAGCCGAGCGGGACGTAGGGGATGGTCTGCATCGCCCGCTCATTCAGCGCATCACCGATCCGCTTCGCCTCGGCCGGGTCGCCCGCGCGGAGCCACGCGGCGCGCAGCCGCTCGATCTCCGGATCGTCCGGCCAGCCGAACCATGCATCCTTTCCATTGGCACGGAGCATCAGATGGATCGGCGGAAGGTTCAAGGAGGTGCCGAGCGAGGTGGTGTGGAACACGCTCCAGCCCCCCTTCTCGACCGGTTCGCGGTTCGCGCGCCGTTGCACCAACGTCCCCCAATCCACTGAAACAAATTCGACATTCATGCCGAGCCGCCGCAGCAGGTCGGCGGTGACGAGCGACAGCGCGTTGATCTGCGGGTAATCGCCTGGCGCTAGCAGCACCACCTTCTCGCCGGCATAGCCGGCTTCCTTCAGGGCGGCCTGCGCGCGCTCCAGGTTGCGCGTCTTGAGGACCTCGCTGCCCTGCTCGGTCTCCAGCGCCGAGCCGCAGGTGAACACGCCGGGGCACTCGCCCCAGGCCTCGGGCGCCTCGCCCGCCACGGCGCGCAGGTAGTCGCGCTGGTCCACCGCCATGGCCACGGCGCGGCGGATGGCGGGATTGTCGAAGGGCGGGTGCAGGTGGTTCAGCCGCAGGCAGCCATAGGTGCCCTCGCTCAGCCGCTGCTCCACCACCACGTCGCGGTTGCGCTTCAGGAGCGGCAGCAGGTCGTGCAGCGGATATTCCCAGTAATCCTGCTCGCCGGTCAGCATGGCGCTGGAGGCGACGGCCGGGTCGCTGATCACGGTCCATTCCACGCGGTCCAGCAGCGGCCGCTTGGCGCCGGCGAGCCCATCCGGCGCGTCGTCGCGCGGCACGTAGCCGGCGAACTTCTCCCACACCGATTTCTGCCCCGGGTTCCATTCATCCGCCAGGAAGCGGTAGGGGCCGGAGCCGATCGCCTCGCGGATCTGGGTGAAGGCGTCCACCTGCCCCAACCGCTCGGGCATGATGAAGGCGGGGGACGGGCTCTTGCCCAGGGCGAGGGCAAGATACGGGAAGGGCTGCTTCAACCGGAAGCGCAGCCGCCGGTCGTCGAGCGCGGAGAGCTCGTCAAGCGACATCCACAGCACCTGGCCGAAGGCGTCGCGCCGCGCCCAGCGGGTGATGGAGGCGACGCAATCCTTCGCCCGCACCGCCTCGCCGTCGTGGAACTTCAGGCCGGGCCGCAGGGTGAAGGTCCAGCTACGCCCGTCATCCTCCACCACCCAGCCTTCCGCCATCTGCGGCCGCGGCTGGTTGCGGGAATCGACGGCGGTCAGGGTGTCATAGACCAGGTAGCCATGGTTCAGCGTCACCACGGCGGTGGTCCAGAACGGGTCCAGGCTGGTGAGGTTGGCCTGCGGCACCACGCGCAGCGTACGCGCCGCCACGCCCTGCGCCAGGCCGGGGCGCGCCAGCGCCATGCCCGCCAGGGCCGCACCGGCCCCCAGCATGTTCCTGCGAGACATTTCCGTCATTGCCATCCCCCTCGGGCTTCGGGCGCGTGGCGCCCTCTCCTCCTGCGTGCTGGCAGCGCCGGCGCATGGCCGGCCGGGCGGGATGGCGCAATGCCTCCGCCTCTTCAACGCAGGGCCGGGCTTCCCCCAACCCCGCGCTCTCCCCTTCGCGAGTGGAACAGGCGGCGGCGGTGGCTGCAAGCGCCCTTGCCGCGAAAAGGCCACAAAAACGCAAAAAGGCCCCGCTCGGGGCCTTTCCGGCGCAAAGCCAAATTGTGCTCAGGCGTTGCGCTGCACGTTCCAGAACATGGGCAAGCCCTTCAGCACACCCGTCAGGTTGCGGCGATAGGCCCAGGCCTGGAAATACTGGCCGCAGGGCAGATAGGGCACGTCCTGGAAGGCCTGGAGCTGGATATCGCGCGCGATGGCCTTCTGCGCCTCGAGGTCGGGCGCCTCGAACCAGGCATTGCGCAGCTCCTCCAGCCGCGGCGCGGTGGGCCAGCCGAACCAGGCGGACTGGCCGTTGCCGCGCAGCGCCTGCTGCACGCCAGGGTTGAACATGTCCACCCCGGCCCAGAAGGTGAAGAACATGCTCCAACCGCCCTTCTCCGGCGGCTCCTTGCTGGCGCGGCGCTGCACCACGCTGCCCCAGTCGGTCGAGACGAACTCGACGTTCAGCCCGCACTTCTTCAGCATGTCGTGGCCGACCTGCGCCAGCGCGTTGAGCGAGGGGAAGTCCGAGGCGGCGATCAGCACCACCTTCTCGCCCTTGTAGCCGGCGGCGGCGAGGTCGGCCTTCACCTTGTCGTAGTCGCGGCGGCTGGTCAGCACCTCCATGCCGGCATCGGTGGCCAGCGGCGTGTCCGGCGGGAAGACGCCCACCCCCTCGCGCCACAGGCTCTTATCGGTGCCGATCACCGCCGTCATGAAATCGGCCTGGCTGACGGCGCCGAGCAGCGCGCGGCGGATGGCCGGGTTGTTGAAGGGCGGGTGCAGGTGGTTGAACCGCGCCATGCCCATCAGGCCCGTCGGGTCCTGGATCTCCAGGTTGACGTTGCGGTTGCGGCGCAGCAGCGCCTGCAGGTCGCCCGGCGGCTGCTCCCACCAATCCACCTCGCCGTTCTGCAGGGCGTTGGCGGCGGTCGCCGCATCCGGCATCACATGCCATTCGATGCGGTCGAAATTCACCTTCTTCGGGCCGGCCGTCCAACTCACCGGGCCGTCGGCGCGCGGCACGTAGTCGGCGAATCGCTCATAGACGACGCGCGCGCCCGGCACCCGCTCATCCGGCTTGAAGCGGAACGGGCCGGAGCCGATCATCTCCTTCACCGCCGTGGTGGCGTCGGTCTTGGCCAGCCGCTCGGGCATCATGAAGCAGACCGGCGTGGAGGGCTTGCCCAGCGCCTCGAACAGCAGCGGGAAGGGCTGCTTCAGGCGGAACAGGATGGTCTTGTCGTCGGGGGCGGAGAGCTCGTCCACCACCGTCATCATCACCTGGCCCAGCGCGTCGCGCTTCGCCCAGCGCTGGATCGAGGCCACGCAGTCGCGCGCCCGCACCGGCTCGCCATCGTGGAATTTCAGCCCGTCGCGCAGCGTCATGGTGACGCGGCGGCCATTCTCCTCGACGACATGGCCCTGCACCATCTGCGGCTGCGGCTTGTAGTCCTCGTCGAAGCCGTACAGCGTGTCCCAGATCAGGTAGCTGTGGTTCCGCGTCACATAGGCGGTGGTGATGATCGGGTCGGCCACGGCCAGGTCGGCCTGGGGCACGAACTTCAGCACCCGCGCGGCACTGCCGCCGGTTCCCTGCCCGATGGCGAAGCGCGGCAGCGCGGTGGCGGCGGCGAGGCCCGCGGTGGCGCCCAGCAAGTGGCGTCGATACATGTCTTTCGGTCTCCCCGGAGGGTTCGGCCCATCCTGTGCGCGAAGGGAAGCCGAGGCCCCGCTCCTGTGCAAGAGGCGATGTGCGGAAGCGGCGCCGCCGGCCAACTCTTGGCAGGCGGAGCGGGCCGGCCTATCCCGCGCCACATGCTTCCCGCCCTCACCCGACGCCTCCGGCAGGCCCGGTCCCGGCATGGCGCGCTGCTCGGGCAGGCGCTGCGCTTCGGCGTCGTCGGCGTCATCGGCTTCATCGTCGATACCGCCACGCTCTACCTGGCACTGTGGCTGGGCGCCGGGCTGTATGGCGGGCGGGTGCTCTCCTACCTGGCGGCGGCCAGCGGCAACTGGGCGCTGAACCGCGCCTGGACCTTCCGCGCCGCCGGCCGCCCCGCCGGGCGCGCCGGCGCGGCGCGGCAATGGGCGCTGTTCCTGCTGGTGAACCTGGCGGGCTTCGTGGCGAATTACGGCACCTACGCCACCCTCGTGGCGCTGTGGCCGCTGGCCGCGGCGCATCCGGTGGTGGCGGTGGCTGCCGGGTCGCTCGCCGGCATGACGGGGAATTTCCTGTTGAGCCGCCGCTTTGTCTTCCGCGGCGCCTGAGCCGCCCCATCTGCGATGGGCTTTGCGGAAACGCCCCGATGTCCAGAGACGCCACCCTTCCCGCCGCCCCGGCGCCGCGCATCGCGGTTCTGGTGCCCTGCCACAACGAGGCCGTGGCGATCGGCGGCGTGGTGGCCGGCTTCCGCCGGACGCTGCCGCAGGCCTGCGTCTATGTCTATGACAACAATTCCAGCGACGCGACGCGGGAGGTGGCCCGCGCGGCGGGCGCGCAGGTCGGCAGCGAGACGCTGCAGGGCAAGGGGCATGTGGTGCGCCGCATGTTCGCCGACATCGAGGCCGACATCTATGTGCTGGTCGATGGCGACGGCACCTACGACCCCACCGCCGCGCCCGCCATGATCCGCCTGCTGCGCGAGCGGCAGCTGGACATGGTGACGGGGCTGCGCGTCAGCCACGAGACGGCGGCCTACCGGCCGGGCCACCAGCTCGGCAACCGGCTGCTCACCGGGCTGGTGGGGCTGGTCTTCGGCCGCCGCGTCAGCGACATGCTCTCCGGCTACCGGGTGTTCTCGCGCCGCTTCGTCAAATCCTTCCCCGCCCTGGCCACCGGCTTCGAGACGGAGACGGAGTTCACCGTCCACGCGCTGGAGCTGCGCATGCCGGTGGGCGAGATGGTAACGGCCTACGCCGCCCGGCCTGCCGGCTCGGCCTCCAAGCTGCGGACGCTGCGCGACGGCTGGCGCATCCTCGGCACCATCCTCGGCCTGCTGCAGCGGGAGCGGCCGCTGCCCTTCTTCGGCGGGCTGGGGGGGCTGCTCTTCCTGGCCTCGCTCGGCTTCTTCCTGCCGGTCTTCTCCACCTACCTGGAGAGCGGGCTGGTGCCGCGCCTGCCCACCTTCCTGGCCTCGGTGGCCTTCCTGCTGCTGTCCTTCCTCTCCCTGGCCGTCGGGCTGGTGCTGGAGACGGTGACGCGCGGGCGGCAGGAGGCCAAGCGGATCGCCTATCTCGCCATACCGGCGCCGCCGGCGCCGGAGAGCATGGCGCCGGCTGCAACTTCAGCTTTACAGTAAAATGAGGAATGAAACAGATGATGGATTGATGCGTGCCTCGCAGCGCGCATCACGGTAAGGTGCGTCCACTTGCGGCACACTGCCAAGCCGCGTTTTTTTATGTTGGAGTACCAGCCGGACATGTCCGCGCCCCAGCGCATTCGGCCAGAGTCGGCCGCCCAGGCGGATTCCGCCGACCAGACCGAGAGCCCCGCCTCCGGCCTTCCCGAAGGCTTCCGCCCCGCCGCCGGCGAGGACAGGCTGCCTGCCCTGCTCGGCTATGCGCTGGCGGTCGAATCCGGCACCGCGCCCTCCGCCGAGGCCGCCCCCGCCCGCCGCGCCGAGGCCGAGCGGCTGATGCAGGACTGGGCCTACCGCCACCTGCACAACCACCTGGAGCGGCTCCGCGCCGAGGCGGCGCGCGAGGCGCTGGCCGGGCAGCGGCCGCCGCCGGGCTTCCTGACCCTGGTGGCCGCGGTGCTGGCGGGGCTGCTGCTGTTCGCCGCGCTGGCCTGGGTGGCCCTGGCCTTCGGCCTGCACCTTCCCGCGCTGCCCTTCCCGCAGGGGCAGGGCTGAGCGCCATGGCCCTCGCCCCCCGCCCCGGCGCCGCCCCGGTCACGCCGCTCTCGCGCGCCATCGCCGCCTGCCGCAAGGAATTCATCGCCGTCGGCCTGTTCAGCGGCATGGTGAACCTGCTGCAGCTGACCGTCTCCATCTACATGATGCAGGTGTTCGACCGGGTGCTGGCCACCCGCAGCATCGACACCCTGCTGTTCCTCAGCCTCATCGCCATCCTGGCCCTGCTGCTGCTGGCGCTGCTGGAGGCGGTGCGCAGCCGCATCATGCAGCGCAGCGCCGCCTGGATCGAGGCCCGCGTGGCGCCGGAGGGCTTCGAGCGCGCGCTGGAATCCCAGCTCCGCGGCCGCCCCTACCGCATGGAGGCGCTGCGCGACCTGGGCTTCTGCCGCTCCTGGCTCGGCTCGCCCGGGGCGCTGGCGCTCTATGACGTGCCGTGGGTGCCGATCTACCTGGCCGCCATCTTCATGCTGCACCCGGTGATGGGCTTCATCGCCCTCGGCGGCGCGGTGCTGCTGTTCATCCTGACCCTGGTGAACGAGCTGACCACCTCCGCCCTGCTGCGCGAGGCCAACACCGCCAGCATGGCCGGCCAGCGCCGTGCCGACGCGATCGCCCGCAACGCCGAGGTGATCGACAGCATGGGCATGACCTCCTCGGTGATGCGCCGCTGGCGCCAGGCCGTGGCGGACACCGTGGTGCCGCAGGAGAAGGCGGCCGACCGCGCCGCCGTGCTGCTCTCGGCCACCAAGTTCTTCCGCCTCGCCGTGCAGCTCGCCATCCTCGGCGTCGGCGCCTATCTCGTGCTGCAGCAGCAGCTCACCTCGGGCGCCTCGATCGCCGGCTCGATCATCATGGGCCGCGCGCTCGCGCCGGTGGAGCAGCTGATCGGCGGCTGGAAGGGGCTGGTGCAGGCGCGCCAGGCGCTGAAGCGCCTCTCCGCCTTCCTGGCCCTGCCGCGCATCCGCCCGCCCGGCCTGCCGCTGCCCGAGCCGGTCGGCCGCCTCTCGGTCGAGCGCGTCTCCTACGGCATGCCGGGCATGGCGGTGGCCATCATCAAGGGCGTCAACTTCGCGCTCCAGCCGGGCGAGAGCCTGGCCGTGATCGGCCCCTCCGCCGCCGGCAAGACCACGCTGATCCGCCTGCTGATCGGCACGCTGCAGCCCAATGCCGGCAATGTCCGGCTCGACGGCGCCGATGTCTACACCTGGCAGCGCGAGGATTTTGGCCGCCATGTCGGCTACCTGCCGCAGGATGTGGAGCTGTTCGACGGCTCGGTGCTGAGCAACATCGCCCGCATGGGCGACGCCACGCCCGACGCGGTGTTCGAGGCCGCCAAGATGGCCGGCTGCCACGAGATGATCCTGCGCCTGCCCGCCGGCTACGACACCGAGATCGGCGAGGGCGGCCAGCATCTCTCGGGCGGCCAGCGGCAGATGATCGGCCTCGCCCGCGCGCTGTTCGGCCGGCCCAAGCTGGTGGTGCTGGACGAGCCCAACTCCAACCTCGACGGCGATTCCGAGGCCGCCCTGCAGCGCGCGCTCGATGCGCTGAAGGCCCAGGGCACCACGGTGGTACTGGTCTCCCACCGCCCGGCCCTGGTGCAGGGCGTGGACAAGGTGCTGCTGCTGAAGGACGGCGCCG
>NZ_JCACVY010000023.1:0-36751 GCF_058833935.1 Roseomonas sp. TS2
CGCCCTGCGCGAGAACCTGCGCCGCCGCAAGGCGCAGAGCCGTGCCCGCGCCACCACCGAGGCGCCCGGGGCCGCCCTCACCCCTTCCCCGCCGCCTGCCGAGCCGCCCCGCCAGGACTGAGCCCGCAGGCCCCGCCATCCAGCCCCCGAGTTGCCGGCGGCTGCCCGCTGCGCTATCGGGGCCGGCCCTGCCGCGCGCCGAAGGACGTTCCTGCCCCATGTCCATCATGCCCGATCACTGGATCCGCCGCATGGCGACCGAACACGGCATGATCGAGCCCTTCGTCGAGAGCCAGCGGCGCGAGGGGGTGATCTCCTACGGCCTCTCCTCCTATGGCTACGATGCCCGCGTGGCGGACGAGTTCAAGGTCTTCACCAATGTGGACAACGCGCTGGTGGACCCGAAGAAATTCGCCGATGACAGCTTCGTCACCCGGCGCGGCCCGACCTGCATCATCCCGCCCAATTCCTTCGCCCTGGCGCACACGGTCGAGTATTTCCGCATCCCGCGCGACGTGCTGGTGATCTGCCTGGGCAAGAGCACCTATGCCCGCTGCGGGCTGATCGTGAACGTCACGCCGCTGGAGCCGGAATGGGAGGGGCAGGTGACGATCGAGATCTCCAACACCACCCCCCTGCCGGCCCGCATCTATGCCAATGAGGGCATCTGCCAGTTCCTGTTCCTGCAGGGCTCGGCGGCGCCCGAGGTGTCCTATGCCGACCGCAAGGGCAAATACATGGGCCAGCGCGGCGTCGCGCTGCCCCGGCTGTAAGGGGAGCGCGCATCATGGACCGCATCCGCATTCGCGGCGGCCGCCGGCTCGAGGGGCGCATCGCCATCGGCGGCGCCAAGAACGCCGCCCTGCCGCTGATGGCCACCGGCCTGCTCACCGAGCAGGCGGTGGTGCTGACCAACGCCCCGGCGCTCGCCGACGTCGCCACCATGGGCCATCTGATCGCCCAGCACGGGCTGACGGTGGAGCACGACACGGAGGGCCGCCGCATCCTGCTGGACGGCGCGGCCAGCCAGTTCGAGGCGCCCTACGACCTGGTGCGCAAGATGCGCGCCTCCATCCTGGTGCTGGGGCCGCTGCTGGCGCGCTACGGCCAGGCCCGCGTCTCGCTGCCCGGCGGCTGCGCCATCGGCACCCGCCCCGTCGATCTCCACCTGAAGGGGCTGGAGCAGATGGGGGCCGTCATCGACCTCGACTCCGGCTACATCAACGCGAAGGTGGAGGGCCGGCTCAAGGGTGCGCGCATCCTCTTCCCGCAGGTCTCGGTGGGCGCCACCGAGAACCTGCTGATGGCCGCCACCCTGGCCGAGGGCACCACCCAGCTCGTCAACGCCGCGCGCGAGCCGGAGATCACCGACCTCGCCAATTGCCTGATCTCCATGGGCGCCCGCATCGAGGGCATCGGCACCGACCGGCTGACGGTCGAGGGGGTGGACAGCCTGCACGGCACCACCCACTCCATTCTGCCCGACCGCATCGAAGCCGGCACCTTCGCCTGCGCCGGCGCCATCACCGGCGGCGAGCTGCTGCTGGAGGGGATGACACTGGAGCTGTTCGGCGCCTGCACCCGCTCGCTGCGCGAGGCGGGGGTGGAGATGGAGCAGGAGGCGGAGGGCGTCCGCGCCCGCCGGCTGAACGGGCTGCACGGCGTCGATGTGATGACCGAGCCCTTCCCCGGCTTTGCCACCGACATGCAGGCCCAGTTCATGGCGCTGATGGCCGTGGCCGAGGGCGCCTCGATGATCACCGAGACGATCTTCGAGAACCGCTTCATGCATGTGCCGGAGCTGACCCGCATGGGCGCGCGGATCAACGCGCACGGCTCCTCGGCCATCGTCCGCGGCGTGCCGCGCCTCTCCGGCGCGCCGGTCATGGCCACCGACCTGCGCGCCTCCGTCTCCCTCATCATCGCCGGCCTCGCCGCCGAGGGGGAGACCGTGGTGAACCGCGTCTATCACCTGGACCGGGGCTATGAGCGGGTCGAGCGCAAGCTCGCCGCCGTCGGCGCCGACATCGAACGTATTCCAGGCTGACATGGCTTTGCCGCTTTTCCGGTGATACAACCCGCCATGGACCAGCCCATCACCCTCCCCAACGCGGCAGCCGCCGATGATGCGGCGCCTCTCGTCCTGGCCCTGCCCAAGGGCCGCATCCTCAAGGAGCTGGGCCCGATGCTGGCCCGCACCGGCATCGTGCCGGCCGAGGATTTCCACGCCGAATCCAGCCGCCGCCTGCGCTTCGAGACCAACCATCCGGGGCTCGACGTGGTGCGGGTGCGCTCCTTCGACGTGGCCACCTTCGTCGCCTTCGGCGCCGCGCAGATCGGCATCTGCGGCGCCGACGTGCTGATGGAGTTCGACTACCCCGAGATCTACGCGCCGCTCGACCTCGGCATCGGCCGCTGCCGCGTCTCGGTGGCGGAGCCGGTGGAGAGCGCCGGGCAGCACGCGCTGGGGCGGGAGTCGCGCCTCGCCGTGGCCACCAAGTACCCGAACGTCGCCCGCCGCCACTTCGCCGCCCGCGGCATCCAGGCCGAGGTGGTGCACCTGAACGGCGCCATGGAGCTGGCCCCCTCGCTCGGCCTCTCCCGCCTGATCGTGGACCTGGTGCAGACCGGCTCCACCCTGAAGGCCAACGGGCTGGTGGAGACGGAGGTGATCGCCCAGGTCACCTCCCGCCTGATCGTCAACCGCACCGCGCTGAAGACCCGGCCCGAGGCGATCGGCGCCTGGCTGGCCCGCTTCCGTGCCGCCCTCGCCGCCACCGGAACCGAGCCCGCCGCATGATCCGCCTCTCCACCGCCGAGCCCGGCTTCGAGGGCAAGTTCCGCGCGCTGCTCGACCAGGCGCGCGACACCACCGCCAAGGTGGATGCCGCCGTCTCCGCCCTCATCGCCGAGGTGCGCGCGGGTGGAGACAACGCCCTGCTCGACATCACCGCCCGCTTCGACCGCTGGACCCCCGGCAGCGCCGCCGCGCTGCGCGTGACCGAGGCCGAGATCGAGGCCGCCCGCGCCGGCTGCGCCCCTGCCCTGCTGGACGCGCTGGACCTCGCCGCCACCCGCATCGAGCGCTTCCACCAGGCGCAGCTGCCGCGCGACGTGGAGCTGGACGACCCGCTCGGCCTCACCCTCGGCCTGCGCTGGGGACCGCTGGACGCGGTGGGGATCTACGTGCCCGGCGGCAAGGCGGCCTACCCCTCCTCCGTGCTGATGAACGCCATTCCCGCGCGCGTCGCGGGGGTGCCGCGCATCGCCATGTGCGTCCCCACCCCCGATGGCGTGCTGAACCCGCTGGTCCTGGCCGCGGCGCACCGTGCCGGCGTCAGCGAGATCTTCCGGGTGGGCGGCGCCCAGGCGGTGGCCGCCATGGCCTGGGGCACCGCCAGCATCGCGCCGGTCGATCGCGTGGTCGGCCCCGGCAACGCCTATGTGGCCGAGGCCAAGCGGCAGGTCTTCGGCCGCGTCGGCATCGATTCCATCGCCGGCCCCTCCGAGGTGGTGGTGCTGGCCGATGCCTCGCAGAACCCGGCGCTGATCGCCATCGACCTGCTGGCCCAGGCCGAGCACGACGAGAGCGCGCAGTCCATCCTCATCACCACCAGCGGGCAGATGGCGCACGCCGTCGAGCACGCGGTGGAGGATGCGTTGAAAAGCCTCCCCCGCGCCGCCATCGCCGGCGAGAGCTGGCGCCGCCACGGCGCCATCATCGTGGTGCGGGACTGGGAGGAGGGCGCCGCGCTGACCGACCGGCTGGCGCCCGAGCACCTGGAGATCATGGTGGCCGAGCCGCAGGCGCTGTTCGCCCGCATCCGCCACGCCGGCGCCGCCTTCCTGGGCGCCCACTGCCCCGAGGCGTTGGGCGACTACGTGGCCGGGCCGAACCACGTGCTGCCCACCGGCCGCACGGCGCGCTTCGCCTCCGGCCTCTCGGTGTTCGACTTCCTCAAGCGCACCACCTGGATCGCCGCCGAGCGGCGCGGGCTGGAGGCGATCGGCCCCGCCGCCGTGGCGCTGGCCGAGGCGGAAGGGCTCGGCGCCCATGCGCGCAGCGTGGCCATGCGGCTGGGGCAGGGCTGAACCCCCTGTCACCGCCCCTGAACGGTTGAAGAATCCGCGCTGCGGCGCCATTTCTGCGGCGCACCGAGCGGCGCGCGCCCTGCCCGTCCCCGCAGCCTGTGCTTGACCGGCCGGGCGCGGACGATCATGGTCCGCCCCGCCCGTCCACACCCCCCGAAAGAGGCCTGATGTCAAAAGAAGATATGATCGAGTTCAGCGGCCAGGTCGTTGAACTTCTGCCCAACGCGATGTTCCGCGTGAAGCTCGACAATGAGCACATGGTCCTGGCCCACACCAGCGGCAAGATGCGCAAGAACCGCATCCGCGTGCTGGCCGGCGACCGCGTGAATGTCGAGATGACGCCCTACGACCTCACCAAGGGCCGTATCACCTTCCGGTTCAAGTAATGCCCGAGGCGGGCCCGCCGGCTCTGCCGGCCGCCGCGCCCGAGGGCGCCGCCACCCTTCCCGACGCCATCGGGCCAGACAAGGCGGCCCGCCCGCCGCTGGTGCTGGCCAGCGGCAGCCCGCGCCGCCGCGACCTGCTGGCGCGCATCGGGGTCGTGCCCGCGCGCATCCTGCCGCCCGAGATCGACGAGCGCCCGCGCCCCCAGGAGCTGCCGCGCCAGCTGGCCGGGCGCCTCTCCCAGGAAAAGGCGCGCGCCGTGATGGCGGGCGAGCCGCAGGCGCTGGTGCTGGCCGCCGACACGGTGGTGGGCGTCGGCCGCCGCATCCTGCCCAAGGCCGAGACCGAGGCGCAGGCGCGGGACTGCCTCGCCCTGCTCTCCGGCCGCCGCCACCGCGTCTATACCGGCGTGGCACTGGGCCTGCCGGACGGGCGGCTGCTGACGCGGGTGGTGGAGAGCGTCGTCACCTTCCAGCGGCTCACCGCGGCGCAGGTCGAGGCCTACATCGCCTCCGGCGAGTGGCGCGGCAAGGCGGGGGGCTACACCATCCAGGAATCGGCCGAGGCCTTCGTCCGCTTCCTCTCGGGCAGCCATTCCAACGTGGTGGGCCTGCCGCTGCACGAGACCGCGCAGCTGCTGCGGGGCATCGGGTGGCTGCGCCCCTGATCCTGGTCTCCGTCTCGCCGGGCGAGCAGCGCACCGCCCTGCTCGCCGGAGACCTGATCGACGGGGACCAGCTGGAGGCAGCCTTCATCGAGCGCCCGGCGCGGCCCGAAGGGGTGGGCGACCTGCACATCGCCCGCCTCTCCGCCCGTGCCCCGGCCATGGGCGGCGCCTTCCTGGCCATGGCGGGCGGCGAGACCGGCTTCCTGCCCGATTCCGAGGGCGCCAAGGGCCGCACCGAGGGCGAATGGCTGCGCGTGGCGGTGACGCGCGCGGCGCAGGGCGGCAAGGGGCCGCGCCTCGCCGCCCGGCCCGGCCCCGAGGCGCCGCAGGGTCCGCCCCGGCTGCTGGCGCGCGGCCCGGACGCGCCGCTGCGCCTCGCCGCGCAGCACCCCGAGGCCACGCTCCACACCGACCACCCCGCCACCGCCGCCCGGCTGCGCGCCGCGCTCGGTGCCGCGCGCGTGTCCCTCTCCACCGCCCCCGCCTTCGACGAGGCGGTGGAGGAAGCGTTCGAGACCCTCTCCGGCATGGCGGTGCCGCTGCCCGGCGGTGGGCGGCTGACGCTGCACCCCACCCCCGCCCTGCTGGCCATCGACATCGATGCCGGCGCCGCCGCCGGCGGGCGCGACGCGGCGGCGCACCGCACCCTGAACGCCGCCGCCCTGGCCGAGGCGCTGCGGCAGATCCGCCTGCGCCACCTCGCCGGCGCCATCCTCATCGACATGGCGGGCATGCCCATCGCCCGTCGGCGCGACCTGCTGCCGGGGCTGCAACCGCATCTGGCGGCGGAC
Organism: Roseomonas sp. TS2; assembly: GCF_058833935.1. Lineage (NCBI taxonomy): Bacteria > Pseudomonadati > Pseudomonadota > Alphaproteobacteria > Acetobacterales > Roseomonadaceae > Roseomonas > Roseomonas sp. TS2. The sequence continues at coordinate 5,935 of NZ_JCACVY010000023.1, forward strand.
CCGCATCTGCGGCTGGTCGGCATGACGGGGCTGGGGCTGATCGAGCTGCAGCGGCGCCGCGTGCACACCCCGCTGCACGAGGTGCTGGGCGACCCGCCCTCCCCCCTCACCCGTGGCCTCCTGGCGCTGCGGCGCGGCGTGCGCGAGGCCGCCGCCCGGCCCGGCGTGCCACTGGCGCTGACCGCCCACCCGGCCGTGCTGGCCGCGCTGCGCGACTGGCCGGGCGCGCTGGAGGAATTCACCCGGGCCGCCGGGCCGCTGTCGCTGCGCGCCGACCCGCTCTGCCCCCCCGGACAGGAGCATGTCCATGCCGAATGACCCGAAGCCCCGCCGGCGTGCGGCCTGCCCTGTCTGCGGCAAGCCCTCCGACCCGGCGCACCGCCCCTTCTGCTCCGACCGGTGCCGGCAGGTCGATCTCGGCCGCTGGCTGCAGGGGGGCTACGTCATCCCCGGCGCGCCCGTGCCCGGCCCGGAGGAGGAGGACGGGCAGGCTTGAAACCGGCCGCAAAACAATCCTGCGACCCCGCTGGACAGGCCGCGGCGCATCCGTTATTTCCCCGTCATCTGCCGACGGCGCCCGAGAGGGCGCTCAAGCATGGGCCCAGATAGCTCAGTTGGTAGAGCATGCGACTGAAAATCGCAGTGTCGCTGGTTCGATTCCGGCTCTGGGCACCATCTCCTTCTCCCCTTTGAGACGAGCGTGACCGCAGGCTTCTTGCCGTGATACGGCAGCCGCGCCGGCGCTTCCGGCCGGGGAGCCCGCGCAGCGGGCCTCCGCGCCAGGGCGCGGGGCCGCGCCGCGCCCTGCTCAGCCCTTCCGGACGTTGTGGAAGATCGGGAAACCGTTGAGCATCCCCGTCACATTGGCGCGGAACGCCGTGGGCTGGGTGAAGGCGCCCGTCGGCAGGTAGGGGATGTCCTCGAAGGCCTGACGCTGCATCGCCTCGGCCAGGCGCTTCTGCTCCGCAGGGTCGGTGGCATCCATGAACTGGTTGCGCAGCGCCTCGATCTTCGGCAGGTCCGGCCAGCCGAAGGTGCCCGCCTTGCCCGGCCCCCGCAGGTAGGATTGCGTGGCCGGGCTGGTGGCGATGATGCCGGGAATGGTGTTGCACCACACGCTCCAGCCGCCCTTGTCCAGCGGCCCGCGGTTGTTCACCCGCGCGGCGATGGTGCCCCAGTCGCCCGCCTGGTAGTCGAGGTTGACGCCGCTGCGGCGGAACATGTCGCCGGCAACCTCGCTCATCGCGTTCAGCCGGGCATTGTCCGTCGGCACGACGAAGACGACGCGCTCGCCCTTGTAGCCGGCGGCTTCCAGGTTGCGCTTCACCTTGTCATGGTCGGGCGCGCCCTCCATGGCATCCAGCCCCACCTCGGTGGCCAGCGGGCTGCCGGGGAGGAAGAAGCCGCAGCGGTCGTTCCACAGCGAGCGGTCCTCGCCCAGCACCGCGGTCATGTAGTCGGCCTGGCGGATGCCGGGGAGGAAGGCGCGGCGGATGGCCGGGTTGTCGAAGGGCGGCTGCAGATGGTTGAAGCGGATCATCCCCATGGAGCCGCTCCTGTCCTTCACCTCCAGGCGGATGTTGCGGTTGCGGCGCAGCAGCGGCAGCAGGTCCGGCGAGGGCTGCTCCCACCAATCCACCTCGCCCTGTTGCAGAGCGGCGGCCGCCGTCGCCACGTCCGGCAGGGTGTGCCACTCCACGCGGTCGAGATAGGCGCGCTTGCCGCCGGCGAGGAAGCTCGGCGGCTCGTTGCGCGGCACATAGCCCTCGAAGCGCTCATAGGCCGCGCGCACCCCGGCCAGGCGGTCGCCCGCGATCCAGCGGAACGGGCCGCTGCCGACGATCTCCGTCACCTGCGTCGCGGGCGGGTTGCGGGCGAAGCGCTCCTGCATCACCGGGCAGAAGGAGGAGGGCTTGGCCAGGGCGGCGGCGAGCAGCGGGAAGGGCCGGCGCAGCCGGATCTCGAATACCCGGTCGGAGACGGCGGTCATCTCCTCGGTGATGGCGCGGATGCCCTGCCCCAGCACATCCGCCTGGCTCCAGCGCGCGATGCTGGCGATGGCGTCCACCGCGCGGATCGGCGTGCCGTCGTGGAAGACCGGCCCCTCGCGCAGCGTGATGCGCCAGCGCCGCCCCTCATCCTCGATGACATGCCCTTCCACGAGCTGCGGGCGCGGCTCGTAGGATTCGTCCAGGCCGTAGAGCTGGTCATAGACCATCATGGCGTGGTTGCGCGTCACCAGCGCCGTGTTGAACACCGGGTCCAGCAAGGCGAGGTCGGATTGCGGCACGAAGCGGAGCAGGCTGCGCGCCCCCGCCGTGCCCTGCGCGCGCACGACATTCGGCGCGGCGAGCAGGGCGGCCGGGAGGGCCAGAAGGTCACGGCGTTTCATGGCTGCATCTCCTGAGCGGGGGTGGTGGCGGGGGGCGCGTCCAGCCAGGGCGGCAGGCGGCCGGTCCAGGGGCAGGCGGCCTCGTAGCGGGCGGCGGCCTGCAGCACGCGGAGGTCGCCACGCGGCGGGCCGATGATCTGCAGCCCCATCGGCAGGCCGCGCGCGTCGAAGCCCGCCGGCACGCTGATGGCCGGGCAGCCCGCCATGGTCGCGCCCACCACCACCTCCATCCAGCGGTGGTAGCTGTCCATGGCGCGGCCGCCGACCTCGCGCGGCCAGGTCACCTCCGCCGCGAAGGGAAAGACCTGCGCGGCGGGGATCAGAAGCACGTCGAAGCGCGCGAACAGGGCGGTGAAGGCCTTGTACCAGGCGCCCCGCTCCAGCCCCGCCTTGTAGGCATCGAGCGCCGAGAGGCGGTGACTGCCCTCGATCTCCCAGATCGCCTCGGGCTTCAGCAGGCGGCGCTGCGCCGGGTCGCGCCAGGCGGCGTCGTGCCGGCCGCCGATGCTCTGCTGCCGCAGGGTGACGAAGGCGCGCCACAGCCGCTCGGGGTCGAATTCCACCCGCGCCGGCTCGACGCTGCCGCCCGCCTGCCGGAACAGCCCGGCCGCCGACTCGCACAACTCCAGCACGCCCGGCTCGAAGGGCAGGTGGCCGCCGAGGTCGCCCAGCCAGCCGCAGCGCAGCGGCGCCGCCCGGCCCTCCTCCAGCCGGTCCTCGTAGCGATAGCCGGGGTCCTCCAGCGAGAGCGGCGCGCGGGGGTCGTACCCGGCCTGCACGGAGAGCAGCATCGCCACGTCCCGCACGCTGCGGCCCATCGGGCCTTCCACCGCCATCTGGCCGTAGAAGGGGTCCGGCGTGTCCGCCGGCACGCGGCCCTGGCTCGGGCGGAAGCCATAGACGTTGTTGAAGGCCGCGGGGTTGCGGAGCGACCCGCCCATGTCGCCGCCATCGGCCACGGGCAGCATCCGCGTGGCCAGCGCCACCCCCGCCCCGCCGCTGGAGCCGCCGCCGACGCGCGAGGGGTCCCAGGCATTGCGGGTCAGGCCGAAGACCGGGTTGTAGCTGTTCGAGCCGTAGCCGAATTCCGGCACGTTGGTCTTGCCGATGATGATGGCCCCCGCCGCGCGCATGCGGGCGACGAAGATGGCGTCCTCCTCCGGCACCTGCTCCGCGAAGAGCGGCGAGCCGAGGGTGGTGCGCAGCCCCTTCGTCGCGGCCAGGTCCTTGATCGCCTGCGGCAGCCCGTGCAGCGGGCCGGTGGCCTCGCCGCGCGCCACGGCCGCGTCCGCCGCCTCCGCCTCGGCCAGCAACTCGGCGCGCGGGCGCAGCGAGACGATGGCGTTCACATGCGGGTTCACCGCCGCGATGTGGTCGAGATAGGTGGCCATGACCTCGCGCGCCGAGACCTCGCGACGGCGGATCATGGCGGCGAGCGGCACGGCGCCGATCCGGCACAGCTCCGGCGTGGCGATGGCGGCGGGCAGGCCAGTTGCCGGCCCGCTCACGGGCGCAGCACCTGGGTGGCGCGTGCCGCCTTGCGGATCGCCTCCCAGCCATAGAGCATCGGCACCATGCGGCAGGCCGCCCATTCGGCGTGCTGGTCCGTGAAGTGCGGGCTGCCGGGATGGCCGGAGACGCCGTGGAACACCGCCCAGCGGCTGTTGTCCCAATCCCCCACGTCGAAGGCGTAGCGCGCCAGGGCGCCATAGGCGGCGGCGGGCCCGGCGGCGGCGAGCAGGCCGTTGGCCAGCACCGTGTCGTTGTCGCCGCCGATCGGCAGGGCGGGCGGGTCGAGCAGCGGCGCCGCCTCGGGAAACAGCGCGGAGAGCGGATGGGTGAAGCGCGGCCGGTGCGCCTCGCCCCAGGGGGTTTCCCATGCCGTCTCCGCCGCCTCGCGCAGCGCGGCGCCGAGGGCCTGGTCCCAGTTCCAGCCATCGAGCAGCGCGGCATCGTCGCGCCGCAGCAGGTTGGGCAGGGTCCACCAGAGCTGGTTCATCGGCACCACGCCGGGCGCCACGGCCAGCCAGGGATGGCTGCCGGCATCCGACAGGCCGCTGCGCCCGGCCAGGATGCGCGTCAGCGCGCGGCGCAGCGCGACATAGGCGCCGGGCTCGGTGGCGCCGGCCTCCATCCGCCCGTCCCAGGCCAGCAGCCGGGCGCGCAGCGCGCCCGCCGCCCCCTCCGGCTCCGGCAGGGCGGCGAGGCGCTGCTGGAACAGCAGCGCATTGGCCGAGAGCGTGTCGCCATGCAGCCGCCCGGCATCCTCCGCGCGGAAGGCCGGGTTGGCGCGGAGCTCCTCCAGGATGCGCGCGGCGCGGTAGGGCGGGTGGCAATCGGTGCAGAGGTAGTCCGGGTGGTCATCCGCCACCACGCGGTTGTTGGCGGTGACGATCAGCCCCTCCGCCGGGTCGATGGCGCGCGGCATCTCGTCATGCCCAATCCAGCCCCGCCAGGAATGCTCGCCCGTCCAGCCCGGCATGGGCAGCCAGCCGCTCTCCCGCCCGCGGCGCGGCACGCGGGCGCGCACCAGATGGCCGATATGCCCTTCCGTGTCGGCGGCGACGAGGTTGTGGTCGATCAGCCCCCAGCCGCGCGTCGCCTCGAACAGATCCTCGACGCCGGTGGCCTGCGTCATGCGCGGCAGGCAGTCGAAGGAGAGGTCCGTCTCGGCGAACTGCACGGAGCGCAGCGACAGCGCCGTGCCCGCCCGCGCATCGCCCGCGATCACCGGGCCGTTCGGCGTCTCCAGGATCTCGAAGCGGCGGGGCGGCGCGCCGCGCACCACGATCTCCGCCTCGCGCCGGATGACGGGCACCCATTTCGGCCCGCTGGCACCCGCCTGCATCATCCGCGCGCCATCCTCCGAGAAGCGCTCGAGGAAGACGTCGTGGATGTCCATGAAGGCGTGCGTCACGCAATAGGCCACGCGGCCGTTCTGCGCGAAATGCGGGAAGCCCGGCACGCCCGGCACGGTGAGGCCGATCATGTCGAAGGCGTCGCAGGCCACATGGTGCTGCGCGTACATGTTGGGGATCTCGAAGACCCGGTGCGGGTCCCCGGCGAGGACAGGCCGCCCGGTGCCGCTGCGCGAGGGCGCGACCGCCCAGTTGTTGCTGCCGCCCCCCGTCTCGTCGCCCTGCACACCGAGCGAGTCGAGCAGCGCGCGGAGGGCGGGCGCCAGCGCCGCGAGATCGGCCTCGTAGCGCGCCGCCTCCACCCCGGGCGGGATGCAGAGCAGGTCTCCCCCGCCATCATCGTAGCGCAGCAGCCCGACGCGCTCCGCCCCCACCACCGGCAGCGCCGCGGCGCGCCACAGCTTGAACCACACCGAGCCCATCAGCAGCCCGAGGCGGCGCATCACCGCGATGCTGTGCCAGCCCTCCCAGGGCTCCGGCGTGGCGCCGAGCAGCGCGTACTCCACCGGCAGCGGCGCGCCGGAGGCGAGGAAGGCGTTCACCCCCGCCGCGTAGGAGTCGAGCATCGCCCGCGCCGCCCCGCCCAGCGCCGCGTGGTCGCGCCGGCAGGCGGCCTCCATGCCGAGGCGGTGGACCAGGATATCCGCCTCCGCCGCGCCGGCGCCGAGCCATTCGGCAGCCCGGCCCAGGGCGCGCCGCCGCGTCAGCTCCATCTGGAACAGCCGGTCCTGCGCGTGGACGAAGCCGAGGGCGAACCAGGCATCGCCCGTGCCGCCGGCGCGCAGATGGGGAATGCCATAGGCATCGCGCAGGATCTCCACCGGCCCCTCCAGGCCGGGCACCCGCAATTCCCCCTCCAGCGGCGGCAGCGCCGCCTCCAGCATCCGCGCATCCACTCCGGTCATGCCGTCCTCCCTGTCTGCGGGGAGTGTGGAACCGGCTTGCGGGTCTTGTCGATATATCAAATACTCTGTTTCCGGATCGGGGCCGGGGGAGCCGAATGGGCGGAACGGACGGGTTGGCGGGCCGCGTGGCGGTCGAGGGGCTGGTGAAGCGCTTCGGGCCGGTGAACGCGGTGGACCATGTCTCGCTGGAGGTCAGCTCCGGCGAGTTCCTCGCCCTGCTCGGCCCTTCCGGCTCGGGCAAGACGACCATCCTCATGTCCATCGCCGGCTTCGAGTTCCCGGATGCGGGCCGCATCCTGATCGGGCAGGAGGAGGTGACCTGGACGCCGCCGAACCGGCGGAACCTCGGCATGGTGTTCCAGCGCTACACGCTGTTCCCGCACATGAGCGTGCTGGAGAACATCGCCTTCCCGCTGAAGATGCGCGGCATCGGCCGCGCCGAGCGGGAGGAGCGCGCCCGCGCGGCGCTGGCCACGGTGCGGCTCGGCGAGATGGGCGGGCGCCGGCCGGCGCAGCTCTCGGGCGGGCAGCAGCAGCGCGTGGCCATCGCCCGCGCCATCGTCTACCAGCCGCGCGTGCTGCTGATGGACGAGCCGCTCTCCGCGCTGGACAAGAACCTGCGCGAGGAGATGCAGATCGAGATCAAGCATCTCCAGCAGCGCATCGGCATCACCGTCATCTTCGTCACCCACGACCAGACGGAGGCGCTGACCATGGCCGACCGCATCGCCGTGCTGGACCATGGGCGGCTGCAGCAGCTCGGCACGCCACGCGATCTCTACGAGGCGCCGCAGACCGCCTTCGTCGCCGGCTTCATCGGCGAGACGAATTTCTGCGAGGGGCAGCTCGCCCAGGCCGCCGCACCCGGTGAGTCCGTGACGGTCGCGCTCACGGGCGGCGGCAGCCTGCCCGCCATCGCTGCCGAGGCGCTGCCCGCCGGCGGCCGCATCAAGGTGGCGCTGCGTCCGGAGCGGCTGCGCGTGCTGCCCGCCACCGCCGAAGGCACCACCGCCCGCGTGGCGGAGGCGATCTATGCCGGCAACGCCACCACGCTGATGCTGGAAGGCGCCTTCGGCCAGCCGCTCCGCGCCCGCATCCCCGCCGGCGCCGGGCTGCACGAGCCGCGCCCGGGCGAGACGGTGCGCCTCGCCTGGCAGGCGGCCGACGCCAGGGCCTTCCGCGCGTGAGCGCGCCCCGCCCCTCCCGCTTCCGGCTCGGCGGGCGCCGCTACAGCCCGGCGGCCAGCCTGGCCCTGGCGGCGCCCTTCCTGCTGCTCGTCGCCATCATCTTCATCCTGCCGCTGGCGACGCTGCTGCATGAGAGCCTGTTCGTCCCCGCCCCCACCACCGAGCATTACGCCCGCGCCTTCGCCGAGCCGGTCTATCTGCGCGTCATGCTGCGCACGCTCCGCATTGCGGCGTTGGTGACGGCGCTGGCGCTGCTGCTCGCCTGGCCGATGGCCTGGGTGATGTCGCGCAGCCGCGGGCTGGGCCTCGCCCTGCTCGCCGCCGCCGTACTGCTGCCGCTCTGGACCTCCGTGCTGGTGCGCACCTATGCCTGGATGGTTCTGCTGCAGCGCAACGGCGTGGTGAACCAGCTCCTGCAACAGCTAGGGCTGACCGAGGCGCCCATCCGCCTGCTCTACACGGAGGGCGCGGTGGTGCTGGCCATGGCGCATGTGCTGCTGCCCTTCATGGTGCTGCCCATCTATTCCGCGCTGAAGGGCATCCCGGAGGACTATCCGCGCGCGGCGCAGATGCTCGGCGCCTCGCCCTGGGCCACCTTCCGCGAGGTGATCTGGCCGCTGGCGCTGCCCGGCGTCACCTCCGGCTGCCTGATGGTCTTCCTGCTGGCGCTGGGCTTCTTCGTCACGCCTGCGCTGATCGGCGGGCCGCAGCAGATGATGATCGCCACGCTGGTCTCGCAGCAGGTGCGGGAGATGCTGGACTGGCCCTTCGCCGGCGCGCTGGTCGGCATCCTGCTGGTCTTCGTGCTGGCCCTCACCCTGCTGTTCAAGCGCGCGGTGCGGCTGGACCGCTTCGTGGGGTCCGCATGAGCGCCGCGCGGACACACAACCGCGCCGGGCGGATGGCGCTGAACGCGGCGGCCTATGCCGTCACGGTGTTCCTGCTGCTGCCGACGCTGATCATCGCGCCGATGTCGGTGGGGCCGGAGCGGCTGCTGAGCTTCCCGCCGAAAGGCTTCTCGCTGCGCTGGTACGCCGCCTATTTCGAGGACAGCGACTGGCTGCGCGCCACCCTCTTCAGCGCCGAGGCGGGGCTCATCTCGGCGGTCTGCGCCACCCTCATCGGCACCATGCTGGCCCTCGCCCTGGTGCGCGGGCGGCTGCCGGGCAAGGGCTTCATCGAGCTGCTGGTGATCGGCCCCGTCATCGTGCCGCACATCGCGCTGGCCGTCGCCATGTTCCTGGTGTTCGAGCAGTTGCGGCTCACCGGCACGCTGCTCGGCTTCGCCATGGCGCACACCGTGCTCGCCCTGCCCTTCGTGGTCTTCACCGTGCTCGCGGCGCTCTACCGCTTCGACGTGGATCTGGAGCGCGCGGCGCTGTCCTGCGGCGCGGGGCCGCTCCGCGCCTTCCGCCACGTCACCCTGCCGCTGATCGCGCCGGGCCTCGTCTCCGCCGCCCTCTTCGCCTTCATCATCTCCTTCGACGAGGCCGTGGTCTCCTTCTTCATCTCGGATCTCGACCGCAAGACTTTGCCCCGCAAGATGTTCGAGGATATCGACTTCAACATCTCGCCCACCCTCGCCGCCGTGGCGACCATGCTCACCGCCCTCACCATCCTCGCGCTGCTGCTCGGCTACGGGCTGAAGCGCAGCCTGGAGCGGAGGGCGCGGGCCGCCGGCACGGCACCGGACTCAGGACCATGAAGACCATGCCCGAAGCGGCAAACGTGCTCGATTTCGTCGCCCCCGTCGGCCGGGAGAACCTGGCGGGGCGTGTCTATGACGAGCTGCGCAGCGCCCTGTTCGAGGGCCGCATGCGCCCCGGCCAGCGGCTCAAGATCCGCGATCTCGCCGCCGCCATGCAGGTCTCCGAGACGCCGGTGCGGGAGGCGGTGGTGCAGCTCGCCCGCGAGCGCGCGCTGCGGCTGGAGGCGGCGCGCTCCATCACCGTCGCCGGCCTCAGCCTGGAGCAGTATCTGGAGCTGCGCACCATCCGCCTGGAGCTGGAGGGGCTGGCCGCCGAGGCCGCCGCGCTGCGCATCACCCCCTCCGACCTCGACGCGCTGGAGCGCGCCAACGCCGCCCTGGCCGCGGCCGAGGAGGCGGGCGAAGCGACCGCCGCCAACCGCGCCAACTGGGCCTTCCACCACACCCTCTACGCCGCCGCCGCCATGCCGGAGCTGCTCGCCATCATCGAGAGCATCTGGCTGCGCAACGGGCCGATGCACGCCTTCCTCTACCCCGATGCGCGGCCGAGCTACCCCGGCCGGCACCGGCACCTCGACATCATCGACGGCTTGCGCGCGCGGGATCCGAAGGCGACCCGCGCCGCCCTGCGCGCGGACCTGATGGAGGGCGGCGCCAATCTCGTCGCGCTCCTCGGCCGCATGGAACGCGACACGGCCTGGACCACCCCCGGCTGATCCCCGGCGGCGGCCAGGTCCTCTCTCAACCGGTAAGGACAGGAGACAGGGCATGGGCGTGACACGGAGAACACTTCTGGCGGCCACCGCGCTGGGCGCGGGGTCGGCGGGCCTGGCGAAGCCATCGCTCGCCCAGCGCGGCTCGGGCGAGGTGGTGGTCTGCGCCACCGGCGGGCTGATGGAACGCAGCCTGCAGGAGCATTTCTACCGCCGCTTCGAGCAGGAGCAGGGCATCCGCGTCCGCTCCATCCCGATCGAGTTGCCGGACCAGTGGGCGCGCGCCCGCGCCGGGCAGCGCAGCGGCAACATCCCCTTCGACGTGGTGACCGCCACCCCGCCCGACCTGATCCAGCACGCCGACATCCTGGCGCCGGTGGACTGCACCACGCCGGCCATGACGCAGCACGCCCTGCCCGGTGGCTGCTTCCCCACCGGCATCATCCGCACCGCTGGCGGCATGGCCATCACCTGGAGCAAAAAGGCCTTCCCCAATGGCGGCCCCGCCTCCTGGGCGGAGTTCTTCGACGTGGCGAAGTTTCCCGGCCCCCGCTCCCTGCCGGATACGGGCGACCGCGAATGGTGGCTGCCGCTGGCGGCGCTGATGGCCGATGGCGTGCCGCGCGACAAGCTCTTCCCGATGGATCTCGACCGCGCCTACCGCAAGCTGGACACGATCAAGCCGCATGTCGCCGCCTGGTGGAAGAGCGGCGACAACTCCATGCAGATCCTGCGCGGCGGCGACGCGGTGATGAGCGTGCTCTACTCCTCCCGCGCCGTGCCGCTGGCCAAGAGCGGGGAGTTCGACTTCACCTGGAACGGCGCGATCCGTGACGTCGGCAACTGGGCGGTGCTGAAGGGCGGGCCGAACACCGCCAACGCCATGCGCTTCCTGGAGTTCTTCGTGCAGAACCCGAAGGAGCACCTGCCCTTCAGCGAGAAGGTCTCCTTCGACAGCAACAACCGCGAGACCGCCGCGCTGGTGCCCGAGGCGGAGCGCCGCTACCGCGCCTCCTGGCCCGAGAACTGGGACCGGCTGGTGATCGCCGACTACGAATGGATCGCCGCCAACCGCAACGCCATGCGCGAGCGCTGGGTGAACTGGCTGACCCGCTGACCGGCCCACTGACCGATCCCACGGGCGGGCCGCACAGGCCCGCCCGCGCCACCCCTCTCACGGAAACCCGCCCTTCATGCTGGTGAACCACCCCGAGGCGGCACACTGGCCGGTGGACCCGAGCCGGCTCGACCTCGTCGAGGAATTCCGCCGCAAGCCGCGCGGCCCGCACAGCGACGAGCTGCAGAAGCTGCTGCACCGCATGCGCTGGTCCGGTCTCGGCCGGCGCCACGTGCTCGTGGTGCTGGAGCCGAACCGCCGCTGGATGCTGGCGCGCATGCCCGGCCGCCGCGGCGCGCCGGTGGAGACCTTCCCCAACCAAGTCTTCACCAGCCTGGCCGAGGCCGAGTGGGCCGTCTTCGCCCTGCGCTGGGAAGCGCTGACCGGCCAGACGCTGGCGCCCAGCAGGACCACGCCCTGATGACCGACACCACCGCCGTTCTCGGCTATGCCTGGCCGCTCGTCGTCTCCCCCGGGGAGGAGGTGGCCTTCCATCTCTCCAGCGCCACGCTGGAAGGGGCCGAGGCCACGCTGCTGCGCGTCCGCTGCGCCGACCCGGACCCGGACGGGCCGGGCCTTCGCTTCCACCAGCCCGGCACGCCGATCGACGGGCCGGTGGCGCTGCGCCACCAGCCGCTCCGCCCCGGCTCCTGCGCCCTGGTCCCGGACGCGCCGGCGCTGAACCGGCCGGGCGCGCTCTCGGTGGCCGCCTTCATCCACCCCACCGCGCCCGGCACCGGCCCGCAGACCCTGCTCTCCCGCTGGCGCGACGACACGGCGGAGGGCTGGCGCCTCGGCCTGGATGCCGGGGCGCGGCTCGAATTCACCCTGGGCGCCGGGGGGCGGCTCTGGCGCGTCACCGCGCCGCGCCCGGTGCTGGAGCGGGAGTGGATTTTTGTCGGTGCTTGCTACGACCCGGCGCAGGGGCGGATCACCGTCTTCCAGTCCAGCCTCGACGCCCAGGCCGGGCGCGACACGGGCGGCATGGCCAGCGCCGAGGCCCCCAGAGAGAGTGCCTGGCCGGCGGATACGGCCCTCGTCATCGCCGCCCATGCGCTGGAGGCGGGCGCGGCACCCCGCACCGCCGGGCATTTCGACGGCAAGATCGACCGCCCGCGCCTGCTCTCCGCCGCCCGCGACGAGGCCGCGCTGCGCGCCCTGGCCGAGAGCCTGACGCCCTCCCCCGCCGAGCCCGACCTGATCGGCGCCTGGGATTTCTCGCGCGAGATGTCCACCGACATCATCCGCGATCTCTCCGCCAACCGGCTGGACGGAAGGCTGCGCCAGATGCCGATGCGCGCGGCCACCGGTGCCAACTGGGATGGCCGCACCGTGCAGTGGACCGAGGCGCCGGAGCTCTACGGCGCCATCCATTTCCACATCGACGACATGCACGACGCAGGCTGGTCGCCGGATCTCCGCCTCACCATCCCCGAGGACTGGCGCAGCGGCTTCTACGCGCTGCGCCTGCGCGCGCGGCAGGGCGGCGAGGACCCGGTGGAGAGCTTCGTCGCCTTCTTCGTCCGCGCGCCGCTCGGCAGGCCGCGCGCGAAGCTCGCCTTCGTCGCCAGCACCGCCACCTTCCTGGCCTATGCCAACAGCGCGCTGCGGCTGGACCAGGTGCATGCGGAGGCCATGCTGGAAGGCCTCATCGCCCTCTCGCGCGACGATGTCTACCTGCAGGAGCACCGCGAGCTCGGCCTCTCCACCTACGACACGCACAGCGACGGCAGCGGCTGGTGCTACTCCACGGCGAAGCGCCCCATCCTGAACATGCGGCCGCGCGGCGCCACCTTCAACTACGGCAACGACACGCACATCCTCGACTGGCTGGAGCAGATCGGCCAGGACTACGACATCGTCACGGATGACGACATCCACCGCCACGGCGCGCAGACGCTCGCCCCCTATCGCTGCGTCATCACCGGCTCGCATCCCGAGTATTTCAGCCGCTCGATGATCGAGGCCTTCGATGCCTACCAGCGTGGCGGCGGCCGCCACATCTATCTCGGCGGCAACGGCTTCTACTGGCGCATCGGCTGGCACCCGACCGAGCCGCATGCCATGGAAATCCGCCGCGGCATGATCGGGCTGCGCACCTGGGAGGGGGAGCCGGGCGAGAACGCCCTCTCCTTCACCGGCGAGCCCTCCGGCCTCTGGCGCGCCAGCGGACGCCCGCCGCAGCGTCTCGTCGGCGTCGGCTTCGACGCGCAGGTCTTCACCCGCTCCTATCCCTATGAATGGCGCGCCCCGGCGCGCGACCCGCGCATCGCCTGGGCGGTGGAGGGCATCGACCTCGACGCGCCGCTCGGCGATTTCGGCCTGCGCGGCGGCGGCGCGGCGGGGCTGGAGGTGGACCGCGTGGAACCCACCCTCGGCTCTCCGCCGCACCTCCTCTGGCTCGCCACGGCGGACCGGCTGGACTATGGCGGCGTGCCGACGCTGGAGGAGCTGCGTACCCTCCACCGCGGCACCATGGGCGACCAGAACGCGCAGGTGCGCGCGGACATCGCCTTCTTCCCCACGGCGCGCGGTGGCGCCGTCTTCTCCACCGGCTCCATCGCCTGGGCCTGCGCCCTTTCGCACAATGGCTACGAGAATTCCGTCAGCCGGCTGACGGGCAATGTCCTCCGCCGCTTCCTCGACCCCGCCCCCTTCGAGGGCTTCGACCTCTGACAGAACAGCCCCCGCCGCGCGCGGCGGGGGCGAAGCGCCGCCACAAGGCGCGGAACCCAGGAAACGCCTTCCCATGCAGCGCACCCCGATTGCCACCGATACGCCCTGGTTCCGGCTGGAGGTGGATGACGCCGACTGGGCGGCGGAAGACCCCGCCGCCCTCGCCCGCTGGATGGAGCAGCTCCTGCTCATCCGCCGCTTCGAGGAGAAGATCCTGGAACTGCACGGGCAGGGGCTGGTGCATGGCCCGGCCCATGCCTCCATCGGGCAGGAGGCGGGCGCGGTCGGCGCCATGTCCGTGCTGGGCACGCAGGACAAGCTGAACGGCACCCACCGCGCGCACCACCAGATCCTGGCCAAGCTGCTGAACAGCGCCCTCCCCGGCGGCTACGACCCGCGCCGGGACGCGCCGGTGGAGGAAGCGGGCGGCCTCGTCCGCCGCGCCATGGCGGAGATCATGGGGCTGGCGGAAGGCTTCTGCGGCGGGCGTGGCGGCTCCATGCACATGCGCTGGGCACCGGCGGGCATCGTCGGCACCAGCGCCATCATCGGCGGCAACCTGCCGCATGCCGTGGGCTACGGCCTGGCCGACAAGGTGCTGGGCCGCGACTATGTCTCGGTCGCCTTCTTCGGCGACGGCACGCTGATGGCGGGGCAGTCGATGGAGGCCATCAACCTTGCCGCCCTTTACAACCTGCCCGTCATCTTCTTTCTCGAGAACAATTTCTACGCCGTCTCCACCCATGTCCGGGAGCAGACGCGCGAGACGCGGCTGACCACGCGCGGCGCCATGTTCGGCGTGCCCTCGGTGGAGTGCGACGGCATGGATCTCGTCGCCGTGCGGCGGGCCATGCAATGGGCGGTGCAGACCATCCGCGAGACGGGCGGGCCGGTCTTCGTCGAGGCCATCCTCTACCGCTTCCTGCACCAGAGCGGCCCGCTGCTCGGCAGCCAGCTCGGCTACCGCAGCCGGGAGGAGGAGGCGGAATGGCAGGCGCGCGACCCGCTCGCCACCATGCCCGCCCGGCTGAAGGCGCTCGGCGTGCTGGACGAGGCCGGGCTCGCCGCGCTCGACGCGCGCGCCACCCGCATGGTGGCCGAGGCCGCCGCCGCGCTGACCGAGATGCCGCGCGATTCCAACACGCCGCAGATCCGCGTCGGCGCCTTCCCCGATGTGGCGGAGATCGAGCAGGGCATCCGCGGCGACCTCTCCGAGCTGGCCGGCGCCCGCGTGCTGGAGGCGGCCTCGGTGCCCGCCGAAGCGCGGGTGGAGGTGAAATATGTCGACGCCATCGCCAGCACCCTGCTGCGCAACATGGAGCGCGACCCGCGCATCATCGTCATCGGCGAGGATGTGCACCGGCTGCGCGGCGGCGTCTCCGGCTCGACCAGGGGGGTGATGGAGCGCTTCCCCGAGCGCGTCTTCCCCACGCCGATCTGCGAGAACGGCTTCACCGGCATGGCGCTCGGCGCCGCCGCCTGCGGGCTGCGGCCCGTGGTGGACATCATGTTCGGCGATTTCTGCATCGTCGCCGCCGACCAGATGTTCAACGGCATCGGCAAGTTCTCGCACATGTTCGGCGGCGGCTTCGGCGTGCCGGTGGTGGTGCGCGCCCGCGTCTCGCCGCAGGCGGGCTACGGCTCGCAGCACTCGATGGACCCCTCGGCGCTCTTCGCCCTCTACCCGGCCTGGCGGATCGTCTCCCCCTCCACCCCGCACGACTATATCGGCCTGATGAACGCGGCGCTGCGCTGCGACGACCCGGTGCTGGTGATCGAGCACCAGGACCTGTTCCAGACCACCGGCCCGGTGCCCGGCGACGACCGGGACTACATCATCCCCCTCGGTTCCGCGCGCACCGTTCGCCCGGGCCGGGCCTGCACCGTGCTCACCTACTCCACCATGGTCGCCGCCAGCCTCGAGGCCGCCGAGGCCACCGGGATCGATGCCGAGATCATCGACCTGCGCAGCCTCGACCCCGGCGGGCTGGACTGGCCGGCCATCGAGGCCAGCGTGCGCCGCACCAACCGCGTGCTGATCGCCGAGCAGACGGCGCGCGGCACCAGCCATGGCGCCCGCATCGCGCAGGAGATCCAGGAACGCTGCTTCGACTGGCTGGATGCCGAGATCCTGCGCGTCACCGGCGGCGCGGCCGCGCCCGTGGTGTCGCGCCCGCTGAACATGGCCGCGCTGGGTAACGCCTCCGGCATCGGGGCTGCGTTGCGCCGGCTGATAGGCTGAAGGCCTTCCGGCCCCTTGGAGAAATATGATATATCGAATGGATCAAGACGAGGATCCGTCCATGTCGCAGGCCCTCCTGCCCGAGAAGTCCGGCACCGCCTCCCGCGATGCCGCCCTGCGCGCCCGCGCCCGGGCCGTCATCCCCGGCGGCCTCTGGGGCCATCTCAACGCGGCCAAGCTGCCGGAGGGCTACCCGCAATACTTCACATCGGCCGAGGGCTGCCGCCTGCGCGACGCCGACGGGCGGGACTACATCGACTTCATGTGCTCCTGGGGCCCGATGGTGCTCGGCCACCGCAACCCGGTGGTGGAGGAGGCCGCCCGCCGCCAAGCCGCGCAGGGCGACTGCATGAACGGCCCCGCCCCCGTGCTGGTGGAGCTGGCCGAGCTGCTGGTGGACACCGTGGCCCATGCCGACTGGGCGCTGCTGGCCAAGAACGGCACGGACGCTACCACCGCCTGCGTCACCATCGCCCGCGCCGAGACGGGGCGGCGCAAGGTGCTGGTGGCGCGCGGCTCCTACCACGGCGCCGTGCCCTGGTGCTCGCCCTCCCTGGCCGGCGTCACCACCGAGGACCGCGCCCATCTCGTGACCTTCGACTACAACGACACGGCCAGCCTGGACGCGGCTGCCGAGGCGGCGAAGGGCGACCTCGCCGCCGTCATCGTCACCGCCTTCCGGCATGATTTCGGCCGCCACCAGGAGCTGCCGACGCCGGAATTCGCCCGCCACCTCCGCGCGCTGTGCGACGCGACGGGTGCCGCGCTGATCCTCGACGACGTGCGCGCGGGCTTCCGCATAGACCTCGCCGGCTCCTGGGAGCCGCTCGGCGTGCGGCCCGATCTCTCCGCCTTCAGCAAGGCCATCGCCAATGGCCATCCGCTCGCCGCCGTCACCGGGCGGGAGCGCTTCCGCCAGGCGGCGACGCAGGTCTACACCACCGGCTCCTTCTGGTGCGGCGCGGTGCCGATGGCCGCGGCCGTCGCCACCATCGCCGAGCTGCGCCGCATCGACGGCCCGGCCTACATGCGCGCCATGGGCGAGCGGCTGCGCAACGGGCTGGACGCGCTCTCGCGCCAGTACGCCCTGCCCGTCCGCCAGACCGGCCCGGCGCAGATGCCGCTGATGATCTTCGACAACGACCCGGACTGGGCGAAGGGCGACGCCTTCTGCGCCACGGCGCTGCGGCACGGGGCGTATTTCCACCCCCGGCACAACATGTTCCTCTCCTGCGCGCACACCGAGGCGGATATCGACCGCGCGCTGGAAGCGGCGGAGGCCGGCTTCCGGGCCGCCGCCGCGCTGTAGGGCGGCGCTCAGCCCCGCGCGGGGGCGGCGCTGCCGTAGGTCTTGTAGCGCTCCCGCGTGGCCTGCATCTGCGCCGCGTCCAGCAGGCGCGGCGTGCCGGCCGAGCGCGCCAGCAGGTATTGCCGGGCCAGCGTCTCCAGCCGCAACGCGGCGGCCACGGCGGCCTTCACGTCGCGCCCCGTCACGATCATCCCGTGATTGCCGAGCAGGCAGGCGGTGCGGCCGCGCAGCGCCTCGACCGCCACCACCGCCAGCTCCGGCGTGCCGAAGGTGACATAGGGGGCGCAGCGCACATCCTCGCCGCCGAAGCCGGCGACCATGTAGTGGAAGGCCGGCAGCCCCTCGCCCAGGCAGGCGAGCGCGGTGCAGGCATCGGCATGGGTGTGCACCACGCTGCCCGCCTCGGGGAAGGCGCGCAGGATGGCGGCGTGCATCGGCCATTCGCTGGAGGGCGCGGCGTCATCCCGCGCTGCGCCCTCCAGCGACATCCACACCGTGTCGGCCTCCGCCGTGGCATCCACCGTGGTGCCGGAGCGGGTGATGACCATGCCGCCCTCGACACGGCGCGAGACATTGCCGGCGCTGCCGAAATTCAGCCCCAGCCGCCCCAGCTCCCGGTAGCCCTGCGCGACATCCTCGCGCGCCTGCCGCACCCCGTTCATGCGCGCATCCGCTCCAGCACCGTTCCGAACATGTCCACCGGCCCCAGCTTCCCCGATTTGAGGCAGAGCGCCAGCGGCTCCGGCGCCTCCGCCGCGCACAGCCCGATGCCCGGCGAGACATAGGGCGCGACCGTAAGCCGGGCGATGCCCAGCGCGCGGATCACCGCGCCCGAGGTCTCGCCGCCCGCCACCAGGAGGCGCCGGGCGCCCGCCGCCACCAGCGCCCGCGCCAGCCCGCCCAGCAGCTCCTCCGCCGCCCGCGCCGCCCCTTCGCGCCCGAGGCGCGCCTGGGCGGCGGCCACCGCCTGCGGGTCGCCTGCGGTGGTGATGCACACCGGCCCCTGCTCCAGGCGCGGCAGGGCCCAGCCGGCCGCCTCGCGCAGCGCCGCCGCCAGCGTCTCCAGCCGGGCCAGGTCGATCCGCAGCACCGGATGGCGTTCGGCGAAATGCGCCACCTGCTCCCGCGTCCGGTCCGAGCAGCTGCCGGCCAGCACCACGCCATGCCCGCCGGCCCGCGCGGGCGGCAGGGCGGCGGCGGGCGCGAGCAGCCCCTTCTCCCGCCAGATCGGCGGGTAATGCGCGGCGAGGTTGGAGCCGCCGGTCGCCAGCGGCCAGTCCCAGCTCGCCCGCGCCAGGGTGGCGAGGTCCTCCTCCGTCGCGGCATCGGCGATGGCGTAGGAGAGGCCGGCCTCCCGCAGCACCGCCGCATGCCGCGCCACCGCCGCCTCCCCCTGCGCGACCACCGGCAGCGGCAGCAGGCCGACCCGCCGCGCGGTCTGCGCCGCCAGCACCTTCACCAGATCCGGCTCGGTCATCGGCGTCAGCGGGTCGAAGCGCTTGGGCGAGTTGGAGACGAGCTGGGCGCCCACGAAGAGATGGCCCATGAACACCCGCCGCTCCGCCTCCGGGAAGCTGGGCGCGAACAGGGTGAAGGGCGCGCCCGTCCGCTCCATCAGCAGGTCCGCGCAGGGGCCGATATTGCCCTGCGGCGTGGAATCGAAGGTGGCGCAGTACTTGAAGAACAGCATCCGCGCCCCGGCGCCCAGCAGCGCATCCGCCGCGCGCGCGAAGCCATCGCGTGCCTCCGCCACCGGCGCGACGCGGGAGGGCAGCGCCACCACCACCGCATCCTGGCCGGAGGGGATCGGCGCGTCGTCCAGCACCAGCGCCACGCGCATCCCGCCGGCCGCCAGCATGCCGGCCAGCTCCACCGCGCCCGTCAAGTCATCCGCGATCCCGCCCAGCAGCATGCGTCAGACCTCGACCTGCCAGAAAAGCGGGAAGCTGGACTGGATCATGTTCCGCAGCCGCGCCCGGTAGCCGGCGGGGCGCGAGAACTGGCCCCACATCACGCTCGGCACCAGTTCGTAGGCGGCGATCTGGATGCGCTCGGCCACCGCCCGGCGCGCCGCGAGGTCGGGCGCGCGGGCGTAGTTCCGCAGCAGGCCGGTGATGCGCGCATCGCAGCTGCGGCCGGGATAGTCGGCGCAGTTGTTGGCGACATAGAAGTGGTTCAGCGGCGAGACCATGTCCACGCCGTTGGCGTAGACGGGGAACAGGCTCCAGCCATCGGGCTTGGCGCGGCGTGCCAGCACCGTGCCCCAGTCCATCACCTGCTCGTCCACGGTGAAGCCGGCCTTCTTCATGTTCTCGGCCAGCACATGCCCGGCGGTCTGCGAGATGGAGCCGGAGACCTCCAGCATCACCACCGGCTCGCCCTTGTAGCCGGTGCGGGCCAGCGCCTGCTTCGCGGCCTCTGGATCGAAGCGTGCCACATCGCTGCCGGCGGCGGTCTCCAGCGGCGCGTCGCACATCCAGAAGGAGCGGCAGTTCTCCACCCGGAACCGTGGCGGGATGCCGATGGCGTCCAGCACCTGCTTCTGGTCCACCAGCTTCCACATCACCTGGCGCACCGCGGGGTCGGCGAAGGGGCCGCTCGCGTGGTTGAGGCGGAAATTGCCCTGGAACATGTCGATGCCCTTCAGCTCCATCAGCCGCAGATCCCGGTTGCGGCCGAGGACGCCGAGGAAGTCGAAGGGCAGGTACTGCATGTAGTCGATCTCGCCGGCGATCAGCGCGTTCACGCCGGTGGTGTCGTCCGGCATGGTCTTGAGCACCAGCTCGTCGAGCTTCACCACCTTGCCGCCCGCCAGGAAATCGGCCGGCTCGCCGCGCGGCACGTAGCGCGCGTTGCGCCGCAGCACCATGCGGTCGCCGGTGCGCCACTGCTCGCGCACGAAGCTGAAGGGGCCGGAGCCGGTGATCTCGGTGATGCGCGCGTCGCCCTCGGGCAGGATGCGCGCGGGCATGATGAAGGGCACGGGCGCGTTGGGCTTGCCCAGCACCTCCAGCATCAGCGGGAACGGCTCCTTCAGCGCGATGGAGAAGCGGCGCGCATCCTCCGCCCGCATCTCCCGCATCGCCGCCAGCAGCATTCGGCCGAGGCTGTCGCGCACCGCCCAGCGGCGCAGCGAGGCGACGCAATCGGCGGCCGTGACCGGCGCGCCGTCATGGAAGGCGAGCCCGTCCCGCAGGGCGAAGCGCCATTCCAGCCCGTCCGCCGAGACCTCGTGCCCTTCCGCCATCTGCGGCCGGATCGTCCCCTTGGAATCCTGCGCGAACAGCGTGTCGAACACGTGGTAGCCGAAGCTGCGGGTGATGGCGGCGGTGGTCGCGTGCGGGTCCAGCACCACCACTTCGGATTCCAGCATCACGGTGATGGCGCCGGCCGCCCGCGCCGGGCGTGGCGTGCCGAGGATCGCCGGCACGGCAAGGGCTCCGGCCGCGAGCAGGGCACGGCGGGAAATGTTCGGATCGACCATGGGCGCCTCCTGTCTGCCGGAGCGGCTTGTCGGCTGTTCTGGCCCGCTCGCGGAACATCCTAGGCCATCGGTCTTCCCGTGCAAGATATGATATATCAGGATGCGGCCATCAGGTCCGGGTGCCTGTTCAGGCATCCCGGCGGCCGTGCCGCCGGGCCTGTCGTGGCATCCTCCGCCCCGCGCCGGACCCGGCGCCAGGGCGCCTGCGATGTCCCTCAGCTGCGGACGAGCGGGCAATTGCCCTCGCCCATCGGGCGGAAGGCTTCCGCCGCCGGCACGGTGCCGACGAGCTTGTAGTAATCCCACGGCCCCCGGCTCTCCTCCGGGCGCTTCACCTCGAACAGATGCGCCGGATGGATCTTGCGCCCATCGGCGCGCAGCGTCCCGGGGCCGAAGCAATCGTCATCGGTGGGCATGGCCTTCATCCGCTCCACCACGGCCCGGCCGGAGGCGCGCGCCGCGTCGGGGCCCATATCGGCCACGGCCTTCAGGTAGTGCAGCACGGCGGAATAGGTGCCGGCATGCTCCTGGTTGGGCCAGTTGGTGGGCGTCTTGTCGCGCACGCGGCCGAGGAAGGCGCGGGTGCGGTCGTTCAGGTCCCAGTAGAAGGTCTCGTTCAGCAGCAGGCCCTGCGCGGCGGGCAGGCCCATGGCGTGGATGTCGCAGATGAAGGCGATCAGGGCGAGCATCTTCTGCCGCCGCGTCAGGCCGAATTCCTGCGCCTGCTTCATGCAGTTCACCGTGTCCGCGCCGGCCGTGGCCATGGCCACCACCTTGGCGCGCGAGCTCTGCGCCTGCACCAGGAAGGAGGAGAAGTCGGCGGTGCCGGGGAAGGGAAAGCGCACGCCGCCCAGCACCTTGCCGCCGGCGCCCTGCACCGCCGCCGTGGTGTCGCGCTCGAGCTGGTGGCCGAAGCTGTAGTCGGCGGTCAGGAAGAAGAAGCTGTCATTGCCCGCCCGGACCGAGGCCTTGCCCACCACGTTGGCGCACATCCAGGTGTCGTAGGTCCAGTGCACCAGGTTGCTGGTGCAGCGCTCGCCCGTCAGCACGGCGCTGGCCGGGCCGGAGGCCAGCACCACCTTGTCCTTCTCCTGCGCCAGGTTGGCCACGGCGAGGGCGACCGCGCTGTTGTTCACCTCCGTGATCGCATCCACCCCGTCCTGGTCGAACCAGCGGCGCGCGATGCCAAGGCCCACATCGGCCTTGTTCTGGTGGTCGGCCTGCAGGATCTCCACCTTGATGCCGCGCGTATCCAGGCCGAGATCCGCCACCGCCTGCCGCGCGCAGACCACCGAGGTGGGGCCGGAGGTATCCCGGTAGGGGCCGGAGAAATCGGCCAGCACGCCGATGCGCAGCGTCGGCGCGGCGCCCTGGGCGCGGGGCCGCGCCGGCAGGGCGGAAAGCGCAGGCAGGGTGGCGCTGGCGGCCATCAGGCCGCGGCGGGTGAACATCCTCATCCGATCCTCCATGCCGCCCGTCATGGCGCGGGCGCTTGCGCCGCATGATGCGGACAGCGGGCGACCCGGCGCAAGCCTGCCGGCGCCCCCCTGCGCGGCGCGGCCTTTGCAGCGCGGCCGGCTCTGGCTACTGCTGCGGGGCGGCGCCCCCCATTCCGGGCGAGAAGCGCCACAAGGGGTTGGGTCTATCGCCGTGTCCGCATTCCTGCGCCTGGGCCTGATGCCCACGGGCGCCGCCGGCGGCATCGCCATGATGCTGCTGGGCGTGCTGCTCTTCGCCGTCAACGACACGCTGGGCAAATGGCTGGTGGGGGCCTACACGGTCGGCCAGCTGCTGCTGGTGCGCAGCATCGCCGGGCTCTGCGTCATGGCGCCCTTCATCCACCGCACCGGTCCGCACGCCTTCCTGCGGCCGCCGCGGCCCGGGCTGCAGCTGCTCCGCGTGCTGTTCTCGACGCTGGAGACCTCGCTGTTCTTCTGGGCCCTCGTCGCGCTGCCGCTCGCGGAGGTCATGACCTACTACATGGCCGGCCCGATCTACGTGACCGCCCTCTCCCCCTTCCTGCTGGGCGAGCGGGTGGGCTGGCGCCGGTGGACGGCCGTGACGGTGGGCTTCGGCGGCGTGGTGCTGGCGCTGCATCCCTCGCCGGACTCGCTCTCCCTCGGCGCGGCCTGCGCCCTGGCGGGCAGCTTCAGCTATGCCTGCTTCCTGGTCGCCACCCGCAAGCTGGCCGGCACGCGCGGCACCGTGCTGATGACGGCGCAGCTGCTGGCCGCCCTGCTCTTCGGCGCCGTGCTGGTGCTGGCCCAGGGCTGGACGCCGCCCGGCGCCATCGACCTCGTGCTGATGCTGTTCCTCGGCATCGGCTCGCTCGCCGGCAATCTCTGCGTGAACCAGGCGCTGCGGATGGCGCCGGCCTCGGTGGTGGTGCCCTACCAGTACACGCTGATCCTCTGGGGCATGCTGTTCGGCTACCTCTTCTTCGGCGAGGTGATCGGGCCGCTGACCCTGGCCGGGGCCGCCATCATCATCGGCGCCGGCCTGTTCATCTTCCTGCGGGAGCAGCAGCTGCGCCACGAGGCGGGCGCGCCCTGACGAGGGGCGCGCGGGCCTTCAGCCGGCGCCGCCGCCGGCCCGCCGGCCCGCGCCCCGCCAGAGGAAGGCGGCGCTGACCAGCCCGAAGGCCGCGAGCTGGGCGGCCATGAGGAGGAACGCCAGGCCGTAGCTGCCGCTCCAGTGCACCACCAGGGTGAAGAGCAGGGGCCCGAAGATCGACCCGATGAAGCCGAAGAGGCTGGCGGCGGAGGTCACGTCGCTCACCTGGTGCAGGGGCGCGACGCGGGCCAGCTCCGCGATGTGCACGCCGTTCCAGCCGATGGCGGTCAGGCCCGCCAGCGCCGCGCAGCCATACAGCGCCCAGGCGCCATGGCCCCCGGCCACGACCAGCAGCCCCACCGCCAGGGCCGAGGCCCCCGCCTGCAGCACCAGCAGCCGCATCGCATGGCCCGTGCGGTCCGCCACCCAGCCCATGACGATCCGCCCCACCATGCTGGCCCCCTGCATCAGCGCGACGATCAGCCCGGCCTCGGCCAGGGAGGCGCCGTGGCGCGTCACCGCATAGGTCGCGGTGAAGGCCGTCAGGCAGGACTGCATCATCGAGAAGGAGGCGCCGAGGGCCGTCAGCATCGGCAGGGAGGGATGCGCGCGCAGCACGCCGACGGAGCCGAGCATCGCCGCCGGGGAGACCAGCGCGCGGGCCCAGCCCGGATGCCCCGTGCCCCTGTCCTCGTCCAGCCGGCGGCGGAAAGCCTGCACCAGCAGGATGGTGAGCAGGATCACGCCGATGACCACGCCCAGGGTGGCAGGCAGCCCGTGCCGCAGCACCAGGGGCGCCACCACCAGCCCGGCCAGCGCGCCGCCCAGCGGGACGCCCGCCTGCTTGATCGAGAAGATCAGGGTGCGGTGCCGGGGGGGTGCCGTGCGGATCAGGATCTGGCTGCCCGCCGGCGTGTTGGGCCCCAGGCCGAAGCCGATCGCCAGGGCGCCCAGCAACCCCAGCAGGCCGAGCGGCTGCGACAGCACGAACAGGCCGGCCACCATGCAGGCGAGGCCGATCTGCAGCGTCCGGACCGGGCCGTGATGGCCGAGCATCGGCCCGCCACAGGCCAGGCTCCAGCAGATGCCGACCGAGGTCATGGCGGAGACGAGGCCGATGCTCTCCGGCGGCAGGCCGGCGCGGGCCATGAGGGGCGGGCCGAGCAGCGGAACGACAAGGCTGGCGAAGGAGCTCACGGTCTGGACAATCAGCGTCGCGGCAAGGGCGCTGGCCCATAGCGGCATTCTCAAGATCGTTTTCACTCCCTGTCGGCCCGCCGCAGGGCGGCTGTTCCGCCGGCGGCCCTCGCCCATGGCCGTCTGACGAGATACCGCGCGCAGCCGGAGCGGCCTAGGCCTCCCCCGCCCGGCGCAGAAGGGGTGCGCCGGGCCGCCGGATTTGCGACGCTGTGCCCGCCATCCCGGCAAGACGGAGGACACCATGCAGGTCGCGGTCTTCAGCACCAAATCCTATGACCGCCGGTTCCTCGACGCCGCCAACGCGGCGGCGGGCCAGCCCCACGCGCTGCGCTACCTGGAGGCGCGGCTGACGCGCGACAGCGCCACCCTCGCGGCCGGCGCCGAGGCCGTGTGCGCCTTCGTCAACGACGAGCTGGACCGCCCGGCGCTGGAAGCCCTGGCCTCCGGCGGCACAAGGCTGGTCGCGCTGCGCAGCGCGGGGTTCAACCATGTCGACCTCGCCGCGGCCGCTTCGCTCGGCCTCACCGTGGCGCGCGTGCCGGCCTATTCGCCGCATGCCGTGGCCGAGCACACCGTGGCGCTGATCCTGTCGCTCAACCGCAAGATCCACCGCGCCTATGCGCGGGTGCGGGAAGGGAACTTCGCGCTGGAGGGGCTGCTGGGCTTCGACCTTCGCGGCCGCACGGCCGGCATCGTCGGGGCCGGCAAGATCGGCCTCGCCGTTGCGCGGATCATGGCCGGATTCGGTTGCCGCGTGCTGGTGCACGACCCCTACCCCTCCCCCGAGCTGGCGGCGATCGGCGCGACGGTGGCGCCGCTCGAGACGCTGCTGGCGGAGTCCGACATCGTGTCGCTGCACTGCCCGCTGACGCCGGACACCCGCCACCTGATCGACCATGCGGCCATCGCCCGCATGAAGCATGGCGTCATGCTCATCAACACGGGGCGCGGCGCGCTGGTCGATGCGCGGGCGCTGATCGAGGGGCTGAAGAACGGGGCGATCGGCCATCTGGGCCTCGACGTGTACGAGGAGGAGAGCGACCTGTTCTTCGAGGATCTGTCGGACCAGATCCTGCAGGACGATGTCTTCGCCCGGCTGCTCACCTTCCCGAACGTGCTGATCACCGGCCACCAGGCCTTCTTCACCGCCGAGGCGATGCAGGCCATCGCGCACACCACGCTGGAGAACCTGTCCAGCTTCGCGGCGACCGGCAGGCCCGTCCACGCGGTCGCGCCACCGGCCTGATCCGCGGGCGGCGGCCCCGCCTTGCATGCCCGGCCCCGCATGCCCGGCCTTGCATGCCTGGCTCAGCCGCGCTCCGGCTGGCCGGGCTGCCCGGCTCGGGTGGGGGGCGGCCAGTCTTCCATCCCGCCCGCCGGCAGGGCCGGCCGCTCCGCCAGCGCCTCGGCCAGGGCGATGCGATTCCGGCCATTCCGCTTGGCGTGGTAGAGGGCGCCGTCCGCCGCCTTGACCAGTTGCTCGGCGGCCATCAGGCCGCTGCCATGGCTGGCCGTGGCAACGCCGATGCTGACCGTCACCACCCGGAACGGCGTGTTGTCCTCATGCGGCCATTGCAGCCCCTCGATGGCGGCGCGCGCCGCCTCGGCCATGCGGGCCGCGCCGGCGCTGTCCGTGTCCGGCAGGAGGAGCACCATCTCCTCCCCGCCATAGCGTGCGGCGAGGTCGGCCGGGCGGCGCGCCAGGGTGGACAGCGCGTCCGCCACCGCCTTCAGGCAGCAATCGCCCTGCGGATGGCCATGGCGGTCGTTGAACGGCTTGAAGCGGTCCACGTCCAGCAGCAGGAGCGACAGGGCGCCGTCGCCGCGCACCATGCGCCGCCACTCGCGCTCCAGCGTCTCGTCGAAGGCCCGGCGGTTGGCGAGGCCGGTCAGGCCGTCGGTGCTGGCCAGCCGATGCAGCTGCGCCTCCCGCGCCTTGT
Source organism: Roseomonas sp. TS2 (assembly GCF_058833935.1). Classification (NCBI taxonomy): domain Bacteria; kingdom Pseudomonadati; phylum Pseudomonadota; class Alphaproteobacteria; order Acetobacterales; family Roseomonadaceae; genus Roseomonas; species Roseomonas sp. TS2. Next base: position 32,279 of record NZ_JCACVY010000023.1, read on the forward strand.
GCTCGCCGATGTCCCGGGCGACGATCACGGCGCCGTCGGGCCGGCCGGTGCGGGGGTCGCGCATGGGGTGCAGCGCCAGTTCGGCCCAGACCAGCGCACCGTCGCGCCGGTGCAGGCGGAGGGTGTGCCGGGTTGGCGGCAGCCCCTCCGAGACCATCCGCAGCAGTGTCGCCTGTATGGTGCCGCGGTCCTCGGCGGCCACGAGGTTGGGCATGAACTGCCCGGCGATCTGCTGCGGCTGCCAGCCCAGCCAGGGCTGGATGCCCGGCGAGACATAGCGGATGATGCACTGCATATCGACCCGCATCGCCACATCGCTTGAGTTCTCCGCCAGCGACCGGAAGCTGGCCTCGCTTTCCGCCAGTGCCTGGGCCACGCGGTGCCGCTCCAGGGCGCTGCGGGTCAGCCGGACGCCGAGAAAGGCGAGCAGCAGGATCAGCCCGCCGGTGATCATGGCCCGCTTCGCCAGATCGTTCCGCCAGCCCGTCAGCACGTTCTCGACGGAGAGCGAGACCACCAGCAGGATCGGATGGTTCTCGGCCCGGTGGAAGGCGCCGATGCGCTTCACGCCGTCGATCGGCGAGATGTAGCGGTCCGGCTTCTCCGGCCCGTCCTTCCCGGATTGCAGGATGTCCTGCCGCAGCCTGCGGCGGCCGATCAGGTCGTCGCGCGGCGGATGGCGGACCAGCACGGTGCCGTCGTCGCGGAACAGGGCGACGGTGCTCTGCGGCCCCAGGCCGAGCCACGCGTAGTGCGCGACGAAATGGGCCGTCTCGATGGTGGCGACGGCCACCCCGGCCAGGCTGCCATCGGGGCCTTCGATCCGGCGCGAGAGGGTGAGCATCCACGCGCCCGACGCGCGGTCGCGCACGGGCAGGCCCAGATAGGCCACGCCGCCGCCCGCCGCACCCTGGTGGAGGAATTCGTCGCGCTCCGCCGGGCCGGCATCGGCGCCGGGATGGGACGTGGCGAGCAGGGCGCCGTCCGGGCCGTGGATGGAGAAGCGCAGGCCCCGCTGCAGCATGGTGGCCCGTCGCTCCAGCAACAGGTTCAGCCGGCCGAGGGCCGGAAGCTGCAGGCCCTCGCTCCGGGCGGTCTCCACGAGGCTGACCAGCATGACATCCGCCAGGCTCAGCATGTCGTCGGCATGCTGCACCAGCGCGCGGGCCAGGCTGGTGACCGAGGCCTCGGCCTTCTGCAGCTGCTCGGCACGGGCGCGGACGCTGTTCAGGGTCTCGACCCCGAGCAGCGCCAGGCAGGCCAGCATGCCGAAGGCGGCCATGCGCAGGGGCAGGCTCCCGGCCGCGCCGTGCAGCCTGGAAGCCTGGGCCTTGAAGGGCAGGAGCAGACGCAAGGTGCGGCCTCGACAACCCGGGGAGTGACCGGCGCAGACTAGACCGGCTCCCCCCGCCCGTGGCCGCGGCCGGTGCCTCGATTTTGCCCGCCGGCCCCTGCCCCGGCGCCGGGGCGGCCGGCGCGGGACGCCCAGCCCCGCATTTCTGCGGTTTTGTTTTCCTTTGTCACCGGTCTAGTCTGCGTCGCAGGCCATCGGACGTATGGCCATCTGATAATATGGGAGAACGACCATGGATCGCAGGACGCTGCTTGGCGCCACGCTGGGAGTCGCGGGGGGGGTCACGAGCTTCGCCATCACCGGGCGGGCCCAGGCCCAGGCCATCACCCTGAACGGCGCGTCGCAGTTCAATGACGAGCACGCCTTCACCCGCTGCATCGTCCGGTTCGAGGAGCTGGTGAAGCAGTATTACGGCAAGCCCATCAACTTCATCCTGCACAAGAACAGCAGCCTGGGGCTGGAGAAGCAGTACTTCGAGTACATGGCGCAGGGCCGCGCGGTGGATTACGGCATCGTCTCGCCGGCGCACATGTCCACCTTCTCCCGCGCCGCACCCTTCATCGACGCGCCCTTCCTGTTCCGCGACCTGCCGCACTGGAACAAGGTGCTGGAGCAGGACATGCTGAAGCCGATCGCCGAGGAGGTGGAGAAGCGGGCGCGGGTGATGCTGGTGGGCTATGCCGGCGGCGGCGTGCGCAACATCTTCGCCAGCCGCCCGGCCGGCAACCTGGAGGCGCTGCGCGGCATGAAGGTGCGGGTGCAGGGCGCGCCGATCTGGAGCCGCACCTTCGCCGCGGCCGGCATGTCCCCCACCGTCATCGCCTACAACGAGGTCTACAACGCCATCCAGAACAACGTCATCGAGGCGGGCGAGAACGAGGCGGCGGGCGTCGAGCAGATGCGCTTCTACGAGGTGGCGCCGCACCTCTCGATGACGCAGCACGCCATCACCATCCGCCCGCTCTGCTTCTCCGCCGTCACCTTCGCGCGGCTGCCGGCCGACCTGCAGGCGGCCATCCGCCGCGCCGGGCCGGAGGCCGCGGCCTATGGGCGGCAGATCGAATCCACCGAGGACGGGCAGAAGATCGCCGCGCTGGAGGCCGCGGGGCGGCTGAAGCGCGTGCCCTTCACCGACCGCGACGCGCTGCAGCAGAGGGTGTCGCCGGTGCTGGCCACCTACGCCAAGGAGATCGACGCGGAGGCCATCCTGCGCCGCATCGCCGACGTGACGAGCTGAGGGACAGGCCGCAGCGACCCTTGCCCTCCAGCCGGACGAAACGATGACTGAACCAAAACGGGCGGGGCCGCTGCGGCGCCTCGCCGACGCCTATGCGGCGCTGCTGCGGGGGCTGCTTGGCCTCAGCGTGCTGGTGCTGCTGTTCCCTGTCACGCTGCAGGTGTTCTCGCGCTACACCGCTGTCATCCCGCACTACATCTGGACGGAGGAGATGGCGCGCTTCGCGCTGGTCTGGATGGTGATGCTGGGCGCCATCCTGGCGGTGCGCGAGGGCACGCACTTCATCGTCGACGTGTTCCCCGTCCTCTCCCCGCGCGCGACGGCGCTGATGGAGCTGGTCTCCGGCAGCTTCGTGCTGGTGATGGCCGGGGTGTTCCTGTTCTGGGGCTGGGAGTTCACCGAGTTCGCCTTCTACCGCATCAGCGAGATGGCGGAGTTGCCGCTCTGGCTGATCCATATGGCCTGGCCGGTGGCCGGTGCTTCCTGGCTGCTGTTCATGGGGCTGCGCATGGCCGACGCGGCGCTGCTGCTGCGGAGGCGGGACGCATGAACGGGGCCGTCCTCTCCTCCGGCACGGCGGCGGCGCTGATGTTCGGGGTGTTCTTCGGGCTGATGGCGCTGCGCGTGCCGGTGGCCTTCTGCCTCGGCCTCGCCTGCCTGCCGATCATGCTGATCGAGCCGCACCTCTCCCCCGCGCTGATGGTGCAGGAGACCTTCAACGCCTACAACAGCTTCATCCTGCTGGCGGTGCCCTTCTTCCTGCTCACCGCCAACCTGATGAATGTCGGCGGCATCACCGACCGGCTGATGCGGCTGGCGCGGGCGCTGGTCGGGCACTTCCCCGGCGGGCTGGCGCAGATCAACGTGGTGCTCTCCTTCTTCTTCGCCGGCATCTCCGGCAGCTCCACCGCCGATGCCGCCAGCCAGGGCAAGATCTTCATCGAGGCGCAGCGCAAGGAGGGGTATGACGACAGCTTCTCCGTCGCCATCACCGCCGTCTCGGCGGTGCTCGCCGTCATCATCCCGCCCTCGATCCTGATGATCGTCTGGGGCGGCGTGCTCAGCGTCTCGATCGGCGCGCTGTTCCTGGCGGGCGTGGTGCCGGGGCTGCTGATCGCGGGGGTGCAGATGGCCACGGTGCACACCTACGCCAAGCTGCGCGGCTACCCGACCTATCCGCGCTCCACCCTGCGGGAGCTGGGCGTGGCGCTGTTCGTGGCGCTGCCGGCGCTGACCACGCCCTTCATCATCATCGGCGGCAAGCTGTTCGGCTGGTTCACCGCCACGGAATCCGCCTGCATCGCGGTGCTCTACGCCGGCGCCCTCTCGCTGCTGGTCTACCGCGAGATGGACATGAAGGGGCTGTGGGCGGCGCTGCTCGATTCCGGGCGGCTGGCGGCGGTGGCGCTGTTCTGCGTCGGCACCGCCAGCGCCTTCGGCTGGCTGCTGGCCTATTACGAGATCCCGAAGGTGCTGCTGGCCGGCGTCGAGGCCTGGGGCATGGGGCCGCTCGGGGTGGGCCTGTTCATCGCCGCGGTGTTCCTGATCACGGGGTGCTTCCTCGATGCCATCCCGGCCATCATCATCGTCGGCAGCATCCTGCAGCCGCTCACCGTCTCGGTCGGCATCGACCCGGTGCAGTTCGCCATGATCGGCATCGTCTCGCTGGCCTTCGGGCTGGTCACGCCGCCCTATGGCCTCTGCCTGATGATCGCCTGCTCGGTGGCGGGGATGCGCATGGCGGATGCGCTGAAGGACACCTTCATCATGCTGATGCCGATGCTGGCGGTGCTGCTGCTGATCATCGCCTGGCCCGGGCTGGTGCTGCTCCTGCCGAGCCTGGTTTCGCCGGAATTCCTCAACTGAATCCGGGAGGGGGCCG
>NZ_JCACVY010000024.1:0-36546 GCF_058833935.1 Roseomonas sp. TS2
CAGGACAACCCCACCCCGCCGCCCGTGCCGGACGAGGAGGTGATCGCCTTCGCCGGGCATGTGTTCGGCTGCGCCCGTGCAGGCCAGGCGGAGGCGCTGGACGGGTTCCTGCGCCAGGGCCTGCCGCCCAACCTGCGGAACGACAAGGGCGATACGCTGCTGATGCTGGCCGCCTATCACGGCCATGCCGAGGCGGTGCGGGTGCTGCTGGAGCATGGCGCGGACCCCGGGATCGTCAACGACCGGGGCCAGACGCCGCTGGCCGGCGCCGCCTTCAAGGGGGCGGCGGATGTGGTGGCGGTGCTGCTGGAGCATGGCGCGGCGGTGGATGGCAGCGGCCCCGATGGCCGCACCGCGCTGATGACGGCCGCGATGTTCAACCGCGTGGAGATTGTGCGGCAATTACTGGCCGCCGGCGCCAACCCGGCGGCGCGGGACGCGATGGGCAACACCGCCGCGCAGGCGGCGATGGCGATGGGGGCGGCGGACACGGCGGCGATGCTGAAAGGGTAACCGTGGGTTCGGCGCTGCGCGGATGAATGGCGCAGCGCCCAACTCGAAAAGTCTTTTTGCTTCTTTTTCTTCAGAAAAAGAAGGTTCCTGGCTCAGATCTTCTTCGCCCAGCGCAGCGCCGCGAGGGCCAGCGCGTCGATGGTGTCGATGAGCGGCACCCCGATCTCGGCGTAAGGCCCTGCCAGGATGCCGAGCGGGATCTCGGTGCAGCCCAGCACCACCGCCCGCGCGCCGCGCGCCTTGAGGTTGGCGGCCGCCTCGGCCAGCGGCGGATATGCCTCGGCCACGCGGTTGGCCTTCACCAGCGCGATGCCGGGGGAGACGAGCGACTCCATCTCGGCCTCGGTGGGGGTGAGGCAGTCATAGCCGCGCCCTTCCAGCCGCTCCTGGTAGAGCCGCATGGCCAGCGTGCCGGCCGTGCCCATCACGCCGATGGGGCCGCCCGTCACGCCCTGCCGCGCCAGTTCCTCGGCCGCGGCGTCGACGATGTGCAGGATGGGCAGGCCGGTGGCCGCAACCATCCCCTCGTACCAGCCATGGGCGGTGTTGCAGGGGATGGCGATGGCGCCGCACCCCGCCGCCTCCAGCCCGGCGATGCCGCGCGCCAGCCAGGGCAGCGGGTCCTCGCCCCCCGAGAGGCGCGCCGCCGTGCGGTCCGGCACGCGGGGGTCGGACCAGAGGATGGCGGGCAGGTGGTCCTGGTCGCGCGTGGCGGGGGTCAGCAGCGTCAGGCGCAGCATGAACTGGGCGCTGGCCAGCGGTCCCATGCCGCCCAGCACACCAAGAGGGGGCACGCCGAGGACGGGGGCGCCGCTCACAGCCCCAGCCCGTCCGCCACCAGCTTGCAGCCGGTGAGTGCCAAAAGAATGTGGATCAACTGGTAGAACACCTTGTCGCTGATGCGCCCCTGCAGCCAGACGCCCAGCCGCACGCCGAGGGGCGCCAGCGGCAGCAGCACCAGGCTGGTGAGCAGGTTGCCCGGGCTCAATTGCCCGAGCAGCGCATAGGGCACCAGCTTGACGTAGTTGACCACCCCGAAGAACACCACCGTCGTCGCCGCCAGCCGGGCGCGCTCCAGCCGCAGCGGGTAGAGATAGACGGCGAGCGGCGGCCCGCCGGCATGGGCGATGGTGCTGGTGAAGCCCGAGACGGTGGACCAGAAGCCGCCGCGCCACCGACTCGGCGCCGCCGCCTCCGGTGGCCCGCCGCGGCGGGAGAGCCACAGCGTGCGCGCCAGGAAGGCCAGCGCGATGACGCCCACCATCAGCTTGGTCATCCGGTCGCTCATGGCGCCGAAGGCCAGGCTGCCGAGCAGGATGCCGAGCAGCCCGCCGGGGATGATGGCCAGCATCTCCCGCCGGCTCCAGCGCCCCCACCAGGCGCGCAGCCCGGCGATGTCCATGGCGCAGAGCACGGGCAGGCTGATGGCGGCGGCCTGCGGCGCCGGCAGCAGCAGCGCCATGGCCGGCACCGAGAGATTGCCGCCCCCCGAGGCGAAGCCGCCCTTGCTGATGCCGGTGACCAGCAGCGCCGGCACGGCCAGCGCATAGAACCAGGGATCGGTGATCAGCAGATCGGTGATGGGTGGCACGGGCTGACGACGCCGGAAGTGGGGTGTAAGCACAGGGTGCATTCCCGCCTTCCTGCCGCCAAGGTCCCCTCTGCATGGAACATATGTCCGACCCGCTCTGGCTTGCGGGTCTCGCCGTCGCGATGGCGATCACCGGCCTGCTCTCCGGCACCCTGGCCGGGCTGCTCGGCGTCGGCGGCGGCATCGTCATCGTGCCGGTGCTGTTCAACGTCTTTCCGCTGCTCGGCATCCCCGAGGCGGTGCAGATGAAGCTGGCCGTCGGCACCAGCCTCGCCACCATCATCCCCACCTCGATCGTCTCGGCACGCAAGCACCACGCCAAGGGCGCCATCGACACCGGGCTGCTCAAGGCCATCTGGCCGTCGATGATCCTCGGCGTCGTGCTCGGCACGGTGCTCGCCATCTGGCTGAAGGGCGAGGCGCTCTCGGCGGTGTTCGCCACCATCGCGCTGCTGGTCGCGCTCAACATGGGCTTCACGGGCGTGGACTTCAAACTGCGCGACATCACGCCGCGCGGCCCCGGCCTGTGGGGCATCGGCGGCTTCATCGGCACCGTCTCGGCCATGATGGGCATCGGCGGCGGCACGGTGGGGGTACCCATCCTGTCGATGTTCGGCACGCCGATCCGCTCCGCCGTCGCCACCTCCTCGGTGTTCGGGCTGATCATCTCGATTCCGGCGACGCTGGGCTTCCTCTATGGCGGATGGGGGGTGGAAGACTTGCCGCCCTTCTCGGTGGGCTACGTCAACCTGATCGGCTTCGCGCTGATCGTGCCGAGCTCGATCCTCGCCACGCCCTGGGGGGTGCATCTGGCACACACCATCCCGCCGCTGGCGCTCAAGCGCGCCTTCGCGGTGTTCCTCGCCATCACGGCGGCGCGGATGTTCTACGGGCTGCTCACCTGACACAGGCGCGCGCGGCGTGAGAATGAGGCTCAGCGCCGCGCTCCAGGCGCGGGGAGCGGTGTTAGCCTCCAGGCCGGCGGGGCAACCCGCCCGCCACCGCACAGAGAGACGACATGCTGAAGACGCTCGCCGCCACGGCCCTGATCACCCTCTCCCTCGTCCCCGCCGCCTTCGCCGCCTGCTCCCCCGATGACGCCATGCTGAAGGCCTCCGCCATCGCCGAGGCCCTGGCCCCCAAGGCGCAGAGCAAGGCCGAGGCCGCCGCCGCCATCATGACCGAGATGAACGCCGCCGTCGGCGACGGCAACGTCACCGCAGCCACCTGCACCAAGCTCGACGCCCGGCTCGACCGGGCGAAGAAGCTGTAAGACAGAGAGAAAAGTTCTTTTTGGGAAAAAGCCCCAAAACTTTTTCCCGCTGGCGCCCCGCCTTCCTGGCAAGGCGAGGCGCGCACTGAAAGCAAAATGGGAAACAAGCGGGCGGCCTGGAATCAGGCGTGGGGGGACTTCTCCTTTTCGCCCCAGCTTTCCCAGAACTTGCGGAAGCCATCGCGCAGCTCGTCGCCCTCCGGCATGTGGCCGCGCGCGGCGTGGAAGCGGCAGAGATACTCGGTGAAGCCGTAGCCCAGGCCATAGGTGGTGCTGCCGGCCACAGCCGCCGTGATGGCGCCGCCCGCCAGGCTGCCGATGCCGGGGATGAACTTCAGCACCTGCCCGGCGATCATCCGGCCGCCCGCCGAGGTGGCCAGGGCGCCCGCCAGGCTGGCGGCCAGCGCCAGCATGCTGTCGCGGTCCAGCGAGACGCCCATGGCGGTGGCGATGGCGGCGATCATGCCGGCATTCACCGCGAAGACGCCCGCCGCATCCGCCACCGGGATCGGCACGGCGGCGGCACCAGCGGCGGAGGCCGCGGCACCGGCCGCGATCTTCAGCGCCCGCTTGCGCTTGCGCTCCACATCCACCCGCTGCGCCGCGATGAAGGCGGCCTGCCGCGCCTCCGGCAGCACCGCCTCGGTGACGCGGATCAACTCGTCGAGGCCGAAGGGCGGGCGGTCGTCCCACGGCTCGGCCAGCACGCGGACGATCTGCCGCGCCTCGGGGATCTCCTGCTTCACCGTGTCCTGGAAGGCGCGCGGGCCGATCGCCTTGGTCAGGATCACCACCGCCGGGATGCCGTGCCGGGCGCAGAGCCGCGCCACGGCGCGCTCGCCTTCCTCCACCCGCGTGCCCGGCTCGCTGATGCACAGCCAGAGGATGTGGATGCGCTGGTCGAACTGCCCGCTGGCATTGGCGCGCTCGATCTCGCCCTCCAGCGCCGCCAGCGTGGCCTGGAAGCCTTCCATCTCCAGCCCCTTGGTGTCGCACAGGCGCACCGGCAGGTTGGGCGGCTCGTACCAGGCGATGTCCTGCGTCACGGGGCGGCCCATGCCGGTGCGGGCCACCGCCTCGCCGAACACGGCGTTCACCAGCGTGCTCTTGCCGGCGCCGGTCTTGCCGGCCACCAGGATGTTCACACGCCCCATGCGCCGCTTCTCCTCCTCCGCCTGCTTCTGGAATTCCGCGAAGAACGGGTTGTTGCCGATCAGCCCGGTGATGCTCTGGAAAACGTCGGTGACCAGGGTGCCCTCCTTCCCGGCCTCGGGCCGGGCTTCCAAGATGGGGGCTTCGGGCGCCATGCGCACCTGGGCGGCGCGGGCGAGGCGCGGCTGGCGCAGCCGGGCCACGGCCAGCGCCAATGCGGCCAGCGGCTCCAGCTCCGGCAGCGGCCCCAGCGCCGCGATCACCTGCGCCTCCAGCGCCGGCAGGCTGGCGCGCTGCGGCACCGCCTGGCCGGCGCGGCGCAGCGCGGCGGCGGCGAGGTCGGCCTGTGGCTCGCCGAAGCGCCCCTCCGCCGCCAGCCCGCGCGCCAGCTCCGCCACGGCGGCGGCCATCTGGTCGGGCGTCCCGGCGCCGGGGGCGTCCGGGCGCAGCGCGCGCAGCGCCGCCTCCACCGGGCGCAGCGCGGCGGTGCGGCTGGCCAGGAACAGGCCGGTGAGGTCGAGCAGGAGGGTCGAGAAGGAATCCATGCAGCCTTGCCTTGGGGCGTGACGCTATCAAACTCCACGCAAAGGTCGAGGATGCCGGCGATGATGGACAACGCGGCGGGCTTCGCCGGGCGGCAGCTGGGTGAATGGGTGGCGGGGCGCTGGGGCACCCCGCTGCGCGAGGCTTTCGAGGACGGTAAGGGCCTCTCCGGCCCGCTGGCCCGCGCCCTGCTGGATGCCGCGGTGGTGGAGCAGGTGGTGGGCGTCATCTGGCCCTCCTTCGCGCTGCTGGCGGCGCTGCTGGGGCTGCACGCCACGGCGGTGTGGCTGGAGGCGCCGGTGGAGCTGGAGCGCATCGCCACCGGCCTGATCGTGCTCGCGGCCCTGGGCTGGACGGCCTATGGCGTGGGCATGGCCGCGCATTTCTCGGCGCCGCACCTGCGCTTCTGGTGGGTGACGCGGCTGCCGCCGGGGCGGCAGGCGCGGCTGATCCTGTTCCACCTGATCCGCGACCAGCACCACCGCCTGCGCGCCGCGCTGCCCGGCGGCGGCTTCACCGCCACGCTGCTGCGCGAGGCGCTGGCCACCCTGGAGCGCCGCCTCGGCCTCAGCCCGGACCACGCCGCCTTCGCCCTCGCCGACCACTTGGCGCCGATGCTGCTGCGCCACCTGCTGGAGCGCGTGGCGCTGCTGGTGCTGCCGGTGGCGGCGGCGCTGCTCTACTACCGCTTCGCCATCTATCCGGGCCTGCTGGCCTATACCGGCGCCGGCGCCTGGACGGTGGCGCTCTACCCGCTCGCCGCGCTGACCGATGCCGTGCTCTCCACCGACTGGCGCGCCGCGCTGCTGCGGCCCTCCTGAGCGGCGGCTCAGCCCAGCATCCGGTCCAGCCTGTCGCGCAGCCGGTACCATTCGCCGACCAGCGGCAGGAACCAGGGATTGCCCCGGTAGCCGGGCAGGGTGGGGAAGTTCAGCCCGTCCAGCGCGAAGGGCTCGCTGGCGGCGCCCGCGACCTTCAGCGCCGCGTTGTGGCCGAGCCAGGAAGCCATGGCGACCCCCGAGCCCTGGCAGCCGGCGGCGTAGTAGAGCCCGTCCTGCACGCCGATATGCGGCAGGAAGTCGAAGGTGAAGGCGACGTTGCCGGTCCAGCCATGGGTCAGGCGGATATCGGCCAGCTCGGGGAAGACCTCCAGCATCGACTGCCGCAGCACCGGCGCCGCCACTTCCGGCGCGACGGGGGCGAAGCTGGCGCGGCCGCCCCACAGGATGCGCGTGCCGTCCGGCGAAGGGCGGAAGTAGTTCAGCACCCGCCGGCTGTCGCTGATCATGCGCCGGCCGGGGAAGAGGCCCTCGACGAAATCCGTATCCAGCGGCTCGGTGGCGATGATGTAGGAGCCCACGGGAATCAGCCGCCGCGTCAGCCAGGGCATGGCGCCGCCGCCATCGGGCGCGCGGGAATAGCCGTTGGTGGTGACCAGCACCGTGTTGGCCGCCAGCTCCCCCAGGGTGGTGTCCAGCCGGAAGCCGGTGCCGTGCTGGCGGATGCCGCGCACCCGCACGCCATCGGCCAGCACGGCGCCGGCCCGTTCGGCGGCCTCGGCCAGGCCGCGCGCATACTTGGCCGGGTGCAGGCTGCCGCAGGCCTCGGCCAGCATGCCGCCATGGTAGTGGTCGCTGCCCAGGGCCTCGCGCTGGCGCTCGCGCGGCAGCATCCGCACCGGCAGGCCGGTGAGCGCCTGCAGGGCGGGGGCGCGGGCGGCCATCGCCTCGTAGTGGCGCGGCGTCCAGGCGGGGGTGAAGCGGCCGCAGCGCACATAGTCGCACTCGATCGCCTCGCGCGTCAGCAGCTCCTCCAGGAAGGGGAAGCTGGCGGCGGCGGCGCTGCCGATGGCCTGCACCTGCTCCGGCGGGAGCTGCCGCCGCAGCGCCCCCGTGGCCACCTTCAGCCCGCCCGAGACCATGCCCCCGTTGCGCGAGGAGGCACCCCAGCCGATCCGCTCGGCTTCCAGCACCAGCGGCGCGTGGCCCATCCGCGCCAGGGTCAGCGCCGCGGACAGCCCGGCATAGCCGCCGCCGACGATGGCGATCTCCGCGCTCTCGGGCAGCTCCGCGTCGCGCGCCTCGGGCTCGGCCTCGTCCCACCAGTAGGGGGTGGTGCGGAAGCCGGTGGCGAAGGGGAAATAGGAGTCGCTCATCGAGACCCTGGGGATGCGGAATGCCAGGGCGCAGCCTCGCCCCGTTCCCCTTCCGGTTGCAAGGGCTGCCTGTGCCTTGCACAGAATGACCAAAGGGCCGGCGCCGCGCGGCCCGGGCCGGTGCGAAAAGCACCCCGCCGCGCCGCGCCGCCCCTGGACGCGGCCGGGGTGGCGGCGCAGGTTCCGCTCCTCGCGACGGGCGAGGATGAGGGGCGGCGGATGAGGGTTTGCGACAGGTGGTGACGCTACTGGTGAAGTCCGGCGGCGAGCAGGCCGTGCCGGACTGGCAGGAATGCTTCCGCGCGGTGGACCCGCGCATCACCGTGCGCTGGTGGGCCGACCCCGCCGTGCCGCCGGAGGCGGTGGACTACGTCCTGGTGTGGGAGCCGCAGCATGGCTGGCTGGCGAGCCTGCCCAGGCTGAAGGCGGTGTTCTCCTCCGGCGCCGGCGTGGACCACATCACCTGCGACCCGGCCTGGCCGCGCCACATCCCGCTGGTGCGCATGGGCGGCGAGGCGACGGCGCAGCGCATGGGCGAGTACATCCTCTGGTCCTGCCTCTCGCTGCTGCGGGACGCGCGGCACTTCGCGCTCGGCCAGGCGGCCGGCGAATGGCGCCACCGCGAGACGCGCCACTACGCCCAGGACCGCACGGTCGGCATCATGGGTCTCGGCAATCTCGGCGGCCACGCGGCGCGGATGCTGCAGGCGGTGGGCTTCCCCGTGCGTGGCTGGGCGCGCTCGCGCAAGGACATCCCCGGCGTGCGGAGCTTCGCCGGCGCGGCGGAGCTGCCCGAATTCCTCGCCGGCACCGACATCCTGGTCTGCCTGCTGCCCTCGACGAAGGAGACGGAAGGGCTGATCGACGCCCGCCTGCTGGCGCAACTCCCACCGGGGGCGGAACTGGTGAATGCCGGGCGCGGCTCCCACCTGCGGGAGGCGGACCTGCTGGCGGCGCTGGACTCCGGCCATCTCGCCGGTGCGGTGCTGGACGTGTTCGAGGAGGAGCCGCTGCCGCCCGGCAGCCCGCTCTGGGCGCACCCCAAGGTGACGGTGACGCCGCATGTGGCCTCCATGGCCAGCCGGCCGGAGCGCGCCCGCTACCTCGCCGGCGCCATCGCCGATTTCGAGGCGGGCCGCCCGCTGCCCAACCTCTACGACCCCGAGCGAGGCTACTGATGCCGCTGCCCCCGCCCCCCGTCCGCCCCGACCCGGAGCGGCCCCTCACCGAGCGCGAGCTGCGCGAGGACCTCGCCTGCGCCTACCGGCTGCTGGCGCATTTCGGCATGACGGACCTCGTCTACACCCATCTCTCCGTGCGCATCCCGGGCGAGGGGCACCGCTTCCTGGTGAATCCCTACGGGCTGCTGTTCGAGGAGATCACCGCCTCCTCACTCGTCGCCGTGGATGCGGAGGGCGAGCCGCTGCAGGAGACCGCCTGGCCGGTGAACCCGGCGGGCTTCGTCATCCACTCCGCCGTGCACCGCGCGGTGGATCGGGCGCAATGCGTGATGCACACCCACACCCTGGCCGGCATGACGGTGGCGGCCCAGGCGGGGGGCCTGCTGCCGTTGAACCAGATGAACATGGAGCTGCACGACCGCGTGGCGGTCCACGAGTACGAGGGGATCGCGGCCGATGACAACCTCGCCGAGCGCGAGCGCATCGTGCGCGACCTGGGCGACAAGCCCTGCCTGATCCTGCGCAACCACGGGCTGCTGACCATCGGCCGCACGGTGGGCGAGGCCTTCTACTGGATGTACTATCTGGAGCAGTCCTGCCGCATCCAGGTAGCGGCGCAATCGACCGGCGCGCCGCTCTCCATGCCCCCGGCCGAGATGGTGGAGCGGGTGCGCGCCCAGGCGAAGGACAGCCCGGTGAAGGGCTGGCTGCCCTGGCAGGCGCTGAAGCGGAAGATGGACCGCGAGCAGCCCGGATACCGGGACTGAAGGATCTTCTTTTTCTGAAGAAAAAGAAGCAAAAAGACTTTTCGGGTCTGGCGGCGCGCCCTCAACCGGCGCACCGCCAAACTGACAAAAGTTTTTTGGTTCTTTTTTTCAAAAAAGAACCCTTCTCAGTCTCTTACTTCCGCTCGACGTTCCAGAACACCGGCACCGTGGCCGGCAGCACGCCGGTCAGGTTGCTGCGCCAGGCCGACTTGGTGCGGAACTGCCCGGCATTGATGTAGGGCAGCACCTCGTAGGCGCGGGCATGCACGGCGTCGAGCAGGGCGCGGCGCTTGGCGGCATCCGGCTCCTCCCACCAGGCGCGGCGCAGCTCCTCCAGCTTCGCGTCACAGGGCCAGCCGGTGAGGCCGCCCTCGCAGGGGCTGGCGAGGTAGAGGTTGGAGAGCGGGCTGCCCGCGTCCAGCGCGTTGGCGATGGTGACGAACAGGTTCCAGCCGCCCTGCGCCGGCGCCTCGCGCCGGTTGCGGCGCACCGTCACGGTGGCCCAGTCCAGCGTCTGCACGTCCATGTTCATGCCGGCGCGCTTGAACTGCTCGGCCAGCACCAGGGTGGAGCCGTTGTTCAGCGGGTTGTCGGCGCCGTTCAGGAACACCACGGGGCGGTTGTCGTAGCCGGCCTCGCGCAGCAGGGCGCGGGCGCGGCCGAGGTCGGGGTCGCGCAGGCCCGCGGCGCCGGCGGTGCTCTCCAGCGGCGTGCCGCACATGAAGTAGGCGGGGCAGTAGGGCACCTGGTCCTCGGCCGGGATGCCGAGGCCCTGCAGCACCTCCTTCTGGTCGATGGCGTGCAGCAGCGCCTGCCGGGCCTTCGGGTTGTCGAAGGGCGGCTGGGTGTGGTTGATGCGCAGCCACACCATGCTGCCCACCGGGTTGATCAGCCCGACGGTGACGCCACGCGCCTTCTGCAGCAGCGGCAGCAGGTCCGGCGCCGGGTGCTCGACAAAGTCGATCTCGCCATTGCTCAGCGCGCTTGCGGCCACCGAGGCATCCGGCATGGCGAGCCATTCCAGCCGCTCCACCTTCACCACCTTGCCGCCGGCCAGGCCATCGGCCGGCTCGGCGCGTGGCGTGTAGGCCGGGTTGCGGCGATAGACGGCGCGGTCGCCGATGCGCCAGTTCTCGCGGTCCATGATGAACGGGCCGGAGCCGGTGGCATCGGTGATGGCGGTGGTGGCGGGAGTGTTCGCCACGCGCTCGGGCATGACGAACAGCGCGCTGGCGGTGGAGCGCGCCAGCGCATCCGTCACCGGGCCGAAGGGGCGGGAGAGCTTCAGCTCGAAGCTGCGCTCGTCGATTACCTCGAGCGAGGCGGTAGAGGCGGCCAGCGCCTTGCCCACCACGTCGCGCTGGCCCCAGCGGCGGATCGAGGCCACCGCATCGGCCGCGCGCACCGGCGCGCCGTCATGGAAGGCGAGGCCGGGGCGCAGCGTGAAACGGTGCGTCATGGCATCGGCGGAGACGCTGTGGCTCTCCACCATCTGCGGCCGCGCGATGCCCTTGCCGTCCACGGCAAAGAGCTGGTCGTAGACCATGAAGCCGTGGTTGCGCACGAAGGCGGCGGTGGAGAGCACCGGGTCGATGCTGGTCAGCTCGTTGCTGAGCACGACGCGCAGCGTGGCCTCGCGCGCGGGCGCCTGGGCGGCGGCCGGCGAGAGCAGCGCGGCGAGTGCGCCGGCCGCCAGAAGGCTTGCCCGCAGCGGCGCGGCCGCTACGGTGTGGAGACGGGAAAGCACGGGCGGGAATCCTTCTCGCGGCGGATGGCGGAATGCCAGTCGGCGCCACAGGATTGCAGGAATCGCGCCAGAGGGGAGGGGAGTGCGGTGGATTTCATTCCGCTCGCTTGCAACCGCCCGCAACTCCGTCTATTCGGTCAGGTATCGCAGGGCGGGCGGCGCGGATTTGCTGCGCCGCACAGCAATGCCTGTGAAGCAGGCGCGCGATGCAGGAATTTGCTTGCAGGGCAGGCAGATCGCCTTTTGCTGCGCCGCAAACATCCTCACACCCTGTTGACGCGGCGCCGGCCGGCTGATGACATTCCCCTAACCTGAGGGGAGTTGGTCATGAATATCGCCACGCCACCCGCGCGCCTCGCCTGTTCCGAGGAAGAGTGGCGCGTCCGCTGCGACCTCGCCGCGCTCTACCGGCTGGTCGCGCATTTCCGCATGACCGACTTCATCTACACGCACATCAGCGCGCGCGTGCCGGGGCCGGAGCACCACTTCCTCATCAACAAGTACGGCGTGCTGTTCGACCAGATGCGCGCCAGTGACCTGGTGAAGATCGATCTCGACGGCAACGTCGTCGAGGGCGACGCCGAGAGCAAGCCGGTGAACGCGGCGGGCTTCACCATCCATTCCGCGCTGCACATGGCGCGCGAGGACGCGGTGTGCGTGGTGCACACCCACACCGCCGCCGGCATCGCCGTCTCGGCGCAGAAGCACGGGCTGCTGCCGATCAGCCAGCACGCGCTGAAGTTCTACGGCCACCTCGCCTATCACGGCTATGAGGGCGTGGCGCTCGACCTCGACGAGCGGGACCGGCTGGTGGCCGACCTCGGCGAGCACAAGGCGATGATCCTGCGCAACCACGGCCTGCTGGTGGCCGGGCGCAGCATCCCCGAGGCGTTCAATTTGATCTACTACCTGGAGCGCGCCTGCCAGGCGCAGGTGGCCGCCCTCTCCGGCGGCGCCGAGCTGGTGCTGCCGCCCGAGGAGGTGCGCCTGAAGACCGCCGCGCAGTTCAACGGCGACCCGCAGCGCTCCCTCGCGCACAGCGAATGGGCCTGGGGCTCGGCGCTGCAGCTGATCGAGGGCTCGAAGCTGGACTGGCGCGCATGAGCGCCGACCTGCTGATCACCGGCGGCCGCATCTTCCGCGGCCTCTCGGGAGGCTTCGCCGAGGCGCTCGCCGTGAAGGACGGGCGCGTGCTGGCGGTGGGTCCGGCGGATGCGGTGGAGGCCCATGCGGGCGCCGCCACGCGCCGCATCGACCTTGGCGGCCGCGTGGCCACCCCGGCGCTGAACGAAGCGCATATGCACCTGCTGCCCTATGGGCTCGGCCTCTCCCAGGTGAACCTCCGCGCCGAGGACAATGTCCGCTCGCTGGACGAGATCCTGAAGCGCGTCGCCACCGCCGCGCGCGAGACGCCGAAGGGCGGCTGGATCCTCGGGCGCGGCTACGACCATGGCGAGCTGGATGTCGGCCGGCACCCGCTGGCCGAGGAGCTGGACCGCGTGGCGCCGGACCATCCGGTGTTCCTGACGCGCACCTGCGGCCACGTGGCCGTGGCAAACAGCATGGCGATGAAGCTCGCCGGCGTCGGCCACAACACGCCGGACCCCGAGGGCGGCGCCATCGAGCGCAAGGGCGGGCGCCTCACCGGCCTGTTCCAGGAACGCGCGATGCGGCTGGTGCGCGACATCATGCCGCCGCCCTCCGAGACGGAGATGGTGGCCGCCATCGAGAAGGCCGGCCAGAACCTCGCGGCCCTCGGCTTCGCCTCGGCCAGCGACATGAATGTGGGCATGACGGCGGGCCTCGCCGAGATCGCCGCCTATCACCGCGCCGCGGCCGAGGGGAAGCTCGGCCAGCGCATGTGGCAGGTGCTGGCGGGCAACCCCGAGGGCATCGCGAAGCAGGCCTGGGAGGCGGGGCTGCGCCCCAACATCTCCGCCGGCGCCACGGCCGATGAGATGCTCGCCTGGGGTGCGGTGAAGGTGTTCGGCGACGGCTCGGCCGGCGGGCTGACGGCCGCCTTCTTCGACCCCTACCTGGAGAGCGCGGGCGGCGGCACCGGCATCTTCTGCTTCCCCGACAGCGCGATGCAGGAAATGCTCGGCCACTACCACCGCCAGGGCTGGCAGCTCGACATCCACGCCATCGGCGATGCCGCCATCGAGCAGGTGCTGGTGGCGATGGAGATGGCGGACAGCGAGGGCGCGCCGCTCGCCGGCCGCCGCCACCGCATCGAGCATTGCGGCTTCCTCAATGCCGCGCAGCGGAAGCGGATGCTGGCGCATGGCATCCTGCCGGTGCCGCAGCCGGTGTTCATGTACGAGTTCGGCGACCTCTACGTCCGCAACCTGGGGCGCGAGCGCGCCGAGGTGGCCTACCCGATGCGCACCTGGCTGGAGGAGGGGCACCACCCCGCCGCCTCGTCCGACAGCCCCGTCTGCACGGTGGACCCGTTCATCAACCTGTTCACCATGGTCACCCGCAAGACCAGCCGCGGCACCGTGCTGGGCGAGGGCGAGAGGCTGACGCCGGAGCAGGCCATGCACTGCTACACCTGGTGCGGCGCCTATAGCCAGTTCGCCGAGGCCGAGCGCGGCACGCTGGAGCCGGGCATGCAGGCCGACATCGCCATCTTCTCGCGCGACCTTCTGGCCTGCGCGCCGGAGGAGATCCTGACCACCCAGGCGGACCTCACCTTCCGCGGCGGGCGCGTCATCTTCGACCGCCACGGCGAGGCCGCCGCGGCCGATGACGCCCTGGCCGGAGCTGCGAACTAACACCATGCTGCGTCATGTTTTCCAGCGCCTGCTGATGACGGTGCCCGTGATGTTCGGGGTGCTGCTCATCGGCTTCCTGCTGATGCAGGTGGTGCCGACCGACCCCGCCATCGTCCGCGCCGGCCCCACCGCCACCGCCGAGCTGGTGCAGGAGATCCGGCGCGAGCTGGGCCTCGACCAGCCGCTCTACGTGCAGTTCGGCATCTATCTGTGGCGCCTGCTGCAGGGCGACCTCGGCGTCTCCATCATCAACAACGTCGCCGTCACCCAGGAGCTGGGCGGCACCATCGGCCCGACGCTGGAGCTGATGTTCGCCTCGCTGTTCTGGTCGATCCCGATCGGCATCGCGCTCGGCACCGTCGCCGCCTACTGGCGCGGCTCGGTGCTGGACCGCTTCGTCACCGCCCTCTCGGTGGCAGGCGGCTCGGTGCCGGTGTTCTTTCTCGGGCTCATGCTGATCTGGTTCGTCGGCTTCCAGTGGCAGTGGCTGCCCTTCACCGGGCGCGGCGGGCCGCTCTGGACGGTCGAGGGCTGGCGCTCCATCGCGCTGCCCGCGCTGACGCTGGGCGGCGTGTTCATCGCCCCCGTGGCGCGCATGACGCGCACCGCCGTGCTGGAGGTGCTGGGCGCCGAGCATGTCCGCACCGCCCGCGCCAAGGGGCTGAGCGAGAGCGCCGTGGTGCTGCACCACGCGCTGCGCAACGCGCTGATCCCGGTGGTCACGCTGATCGGCCTGCAGATCGGCTTCCTGCTCGGCGGCGCGGTGGTCACCGAGACGGTGTTCTCCTGGCCGGGCGTCGGCCGGCTGGCTGTGGGCGCGATCCTGTCCTCCGACTTCCCGATGGCGCAGGGCACCATCATCGTGCTCTCGCTGGGCTTCATTCTCGTCAACCTCGTGGTCGATGTGCTCTATGTGGCGCTCGATCCGCGCATGCGTGGAGGCTGAGCATGGCCGGCGCGAATTCCGTGGCGGCCACCGCCGCCACGCCGGTCCAGCCCACGGCGCCGCGGCGCCCGGGCATGCTGAAGCGGCTTCTGCGCGAGCCGGTGGCGGCCTTCGCCTTCGTACTGGTGGTGGCGCTGGTGCTGGCGGCGCTGCTGGCGCCCTGGCTGGCGCCGACCGACCCGTTCGACAACGACCTGGCCAACGCCATGGCGGTGCCCGGCACCAACGGGCTGCTGCTCGGCGCCGACAGCCAGGGGCGCAACATGATCACCCGGCTGCTCTACGGCCTGCGCATCACCATGATGATGGGGCTGGCCTCGGTGCTGCTGGGCGGTGGCATCGGCGCCCTGGTGGGCTTCGCCGCCGCCTATTACCGCCGCATCGACGGGCTGCTGATGCGGCTGATGGACGTGCTGCTGTCCTTCCCCGCCATCCTGTTCGGCCTCGCCATCGCTGCCATCTTCGGCCCTGGCGTGCCGGCGGTGGTGCTGGCGCTCTCGGTGGCCACGGTGCCGCTGATGGCGCGCATCGTGCGCGGCGCGGCGCTGGTCATCATGCGGCAGGACTACATCGAGGCGGCGCGCGCCACCGGCATGAACGATGCCCGGCTGATCCTGCGCCACCTGGCGCCCAACTGCCTGTCGCCGATCTTCGTCTTCGCCACGCTGCGCTTCGGGCAGGTGATCCTGCTCGGCTCGGCGCTGTCCTTCCTCGGCCTCGGCGCGCAGCCGCCGGTGGCGGAGCTGGGCGCGATGGCGTCCGAGGGGCGCAACTTCCTGTTCTTCGCCCCGCACATCGCGGTCATCCCCTGCGTGCTGATCTTCGTGGTGGTGCTGGCCTTCAACGTGCTGGGCGACGCGCTGCGCGACGCGCTGGACCCGCGCCTGCGGGTCTGACGCGCCAATGAGGCGGCCCGGCCCCGCGCCGGGCCGGAGGCTTCGGATAACAGGCCCGCGCGGATGCGACGGGCCGATGGGAGAGAGTGGATGAAGAAGACCCTGGGGGCCGCGCTGCTGTCGCTGGCCGCGACCGTCCCGGTGGCGGATGCGCTGGCGCAGGCCGCGCCGCGCGACACGCTGGTGGTGCTGCGCGAATACGACGCCGACCGCTACGACCCGGCGCGCTCCACCGCGCGCAGCGCCGGCGAGGTCATCTACATGATGTCCGACACGCTGGTCTCGCTCGACTTCGACCAGAAGACGGTCAAGCCCGGCCTGGCCGAGAGCTGGACGGTGAGCGAGGACGGCAAGCTCTACACCTTCAAGCTGCGCCGGGACGTGACGTTCTGCGAC
The DNA here is from genome assembly GCF_058833935.1 of Roseomonas sp. TS2. Taxonomy (NCBI): domain Bacteria; kingdom Pseudomonadati; phylum Pseudomonadota; class Alphaproteobacteria; order Acetobacterales; family Roseomonadaceae; genus Roseomonas; species Roseomonas sp. TS2. The sequence continues at coordinate 15,938 of NZ_JCACVY010000024.1, forward strand.
GGCAAGAAGATGACGGCGGCGGACGTGGTCTACTCGATCAACCGCTGGGTGGCGCCGGAGACGCGCAGCCCCGTGAAGTGGCGCGCCGGCCCGATCAAGGAGATTCGTGCGACCGACGACTACACGGTCGAGTACGAGCTGAATGAGCCCTATGGCGAGCTGCTCTACCAGCTGACGCTGTTCTTCGCCTCGATCGTCGACAAGGAGTCGGTGGAGAAGCTCGGCGCCAATTTCGGCGTGCAGGGCTTCAACGGCACCGGCCCCTATTGCTGGCAGTCCTGGACCCCGCGCCAGGACCTGGTGCTGACCAAGCACCCCAACTACACCTGGGGCCCGCCGATCTACCAGAACCGCAGCCCGCAGATCGGCAAGGTCATCTGGCGCATCATCCCCGAGGCCAACACCCGCCTCGCCGCGCTGCAGACGGGCCAGGGCGACATCACCCAGTACGTGCCGCCCTTCGCGGTCGCGCAGCTGCAGCGCCTGCCCACCATCAAGATGTCGACCCAGCCGAACTATTTCTGGGACTACTTCCTGGGCTTCAAGGTGGACAAGCCGGTGGTCAACGACCCCGCCATCCGCCAGGCCGTGAACATGGCCGTCAACCGCGAGGCGCTGGTCAAGGCCGTGTTCTTCGGCGCCGCCGAGCCGGCCGATGCCTATGTCAACCCCAACACGCTGGGCTATGACGCCGAGGCCGCCAAGCTGGTGCCGCAGTTCAACGCCGACGCCGCCCGCAAGGTGCTGGACGAGGCGGGGTGGAAGCCCGGCGCCGACGGCATCCGCGAGAAGGGCGGCGAGCGCGCCTCCTTCAACGTCTATGGCATCCAGACCGCCGAGTGGCGCCGCATGACCGAGGCGATGCAGGCCGATTTGCGCCGCGTCGGCATCGACCTGCGCATCCAGCTCTGGGACGCGACGGTGGCCTGGGGCAAGCTGGCGACGCAGGAGTTCGACAGCTTCGTGATGTCCTACCCCTACATCTCGGCGACCGACGGCTTCGCCCTCTACTTCGACGGCGCCAACCGCCCGACGCCGAACCGCATGAACTGGAACGACGAGGCGACCAACAAGCTGCTCAACACCGCCAAGACCGCGCTCTCCGCCGAGGAGCGCGCCAAGGCGATCGCCGAGGTGCAGAAGATCGTCGCGCGCAACAACGTCTGGTTCCCGATCGCGCGGGAGAGCCTCTACCTCGCCGCGGCGCAGCGGGTGGAAGGCGCCAAGGCGCACGGCCTCTATGGCGCGGGCCTCTACAAGGGCCTCGACCTGCGGCTGACGCGCTGAACCACGGACAGGGAAGGGCAGGGGACATGACCACCACCGTCATCCGCAACGCCGACCTGGTGATCGCCTGGGACGCGGCCGAGAAGCAGCACATCTATCTCACGGATGCGGAGGTGGCCTATCGCGACGGCCAGATCACCTTCGTCGGCCGAGGCTATGACGGCCCGGCGGACGAGGTGATCGACGGCAAGGGCATGATGGTCATGCCCGGCCTCGTGAACATCCACTGCCATCCCTCCAGCGAGCCGATGAACAAGGGGCTGATCGACGAGATCGGCTCCCCCGGCCTCTACAACTCCTCCCTGTATGAATACATGCCGATCTTCCGGGCGGATGCGGAAGCCGTCCCGTCCTGTGTCCGGGTGGCACTGTCGGAGCTGCTGCTCTCCGGCGTCACCACGGTGGCCGATCTCTCCATGGCGCATCCTGGCTGGCTCGACCTGCTGGGCGAGAGCGGCATGCGGGTCTGCATCGCGCCGATGTTCCGCTCGGCGCGCTGGGCCACCAAGAACGGCCATACGGTCGAGTACGCCTGGGACGAGGCCGCCGGCGAGAAGTCGATGGCCGAGGCCTTCAGCCTGATCGAGCGCGCCGAGCAGCACTCCTCCGGCCGCCTCTTCGGCATGGTGGTGCCGGCGCAGATCGACACCTGCTCGGAAACTCTTCTGCGGGAGAGCTTCCAGGAGGCCGCGAAGAGAAATCTGTCCTGGCAGATCCACGCGGCGCAGAGCGTCCACGAGTTCCACGAGATCACCCGCCGCAGCGGCTTCACGCCGATCGGCTGGCTCGACAGCATGGACCTGCTCTCCGAGCGCTCGATCATCGGCCACGGCATCTTCCTCGACGACCACCCGCGGACGAAGTGGCACACCGAGAACGACCTGGATCGCCTCGCGGCGACGGGAACGACGGTGGCGCATTGCCCGACGGTCTTCGCCCGCCGCGGCATCGCCATGCGGTCCTTCGGGCGCTACCGCAAGCGCGGCGTCAACATGGGCGTCGGCACGGACACCTATCCGCACAACATGCTCGACGAGCTGCGGCTGGTCTCCTACCTGGCGCGCACCCAGTCCGAGGACCCGCGCAGCCTCGCCTCCACCGACCTGTTCGACGCGGCGACCATCGGCGGCGCGACCGCGCTCAACCGTGACGATATCGGCCGGCTGGCCCCAGGCTGCCGCGCGGATTTCGTGATGGTGGACGTGACCCACCCGCAGATGCGCCCCGCCCGCGACCCGATGCGCAGCCTGATCTACGCCGCCGGCGACCGCGCCATCCGTTCCGTCCATGTCGACGGCCAGGCGGTGGTGCGCGACGGCAAGGTGCTGACCATGGACTATGAAGGCGCCGCCGCGCATCTGGACGAGGCGCAGAAGCGCATCGTCGCCCGCGCGCCGCAGCAGGACTGGGCGCACCGCCCGGTCGACAAGATTTCCCCTCCCACTTTCCGATGGGCGTGATGCAGCCGGATCTTCTGCGTATCGAGGGCCTTCGCACGGTCTTCAAGACCTCCTCCGGCCTGGTGCGTGCCGTGGACGGTATCGACCTCTCCGTGCCGCGCGGCAAGACGTTGGGCATCGTGGGCGAGAGCGGCTGCGGCAAGTCGATGCTGTCGCTCTCCATCATGCGGCTGGTGCCGCCCCCCGGCCGCACGGTGGAAGGCCGCGTGCTGCTGGAGGGGCGCAACCTGCTCGACCTCTCCACCACCGAGATGCGGCAGGTGCGCGGCGGGCAGATCGCCATGATCTTCCAGGAGCCGATGACCAGCCTTAACCCGGTGCACAGCGTCGGGCGCCAGCTGACCGAGGCGATGCAGGTGCACTCGCCCGGGCTGAACGCCTCGGCGCTGAAGGACAAGGCGATCGCGGCGCTGAAGCGCGTGCGAATCCCCTCGCCGGAGCGGCGCTTCGACGAGTATCCGCACCAGCTCTCGGGCGGCATGCGCCAGCGCGTGATGATCGCCATGGCGCTGGCCTGCGAGCCGCGCCTGCTGATCGCCGACGAGCCGACCACCGCGCTCGACGTGACGGTGCAGGCGCAGATCCTCGACCTGCTGCGCGAGCTTCAGGCCGATACCGGCATGTCCATCATCCTCATCACCCACGATCTCGGCGTGGTGGCCGAGATGGCGGATGAGGTGGCGGTGATGTACGCCGGCAAGGTGGCCGAGCGCGCCACCGCCCGCGAATTGTTCGAGGACCCGCAGCACCCCTACACGCTGGGCCTGCTCGGCTCCGTGCCGCGCCTCGACGAGGAGCGGGAGCGGCTGCTCGCGATCGACGGCAGCGTGCCGCCGCCCTTCGCCTTCCCCGAGGGGTGCCGCTTCAACCCGCGCTGCCCCTTCGCCATCGCCCCCTGCCGGGCGGAGCTGCCGCCGCTGCGCGAGATCACGCCCGGCCACCAGGCGGCCTGCATCCGCGCCCCCGTCGAGAACGCCCTGTCCCTGGAGAGCGCGGCATGAGCCCCCTGCTGGAAGTCTCCGGCCTGGCCAAGCACTACCCGGTGAAGAAGGGCGTCATCGTCCAGAAGCAGGTCGGCACGGTGCGCGCCGTCGACGGCGTCTCCTTCCACGTCAACCGTGGCGAGACGCTGGCGCTGGTCGGCGAGAGCGGCTGCGGCAAGTCCACCACGGCGCGGCTGGTGCTGCGGCTGATCGAGCCCTCCGCCGGCACCATCCGCTTCGAGGGCAAGGACGTGACGAAGGTGGAGGGGGGTGCCATGCGGCTGCTGCGGCGGCGCATGCAGATCGTCTTCCAGGACCCCTATGCCAGCCTCAACCCGCGCCTGACGGTGGGCGATGCCATCGCCGAGCCGATGGTGGTGCACAACATCGGCGACAATGCCAGCCGCCGCGCCAAGGTGCATGAGCTGCTGCGGCTGGTGGGCCTTGCCCCCTTCCACGCCGAGCGCTACCCGCACGAATTCTCGGGCGGGCAGCGGCAGCGCATCGGCATCGCCCGCGCCCTCTCGGTCGAGCCGGACCTGGTGGTGTGCGACGAGCCGGTCTCGGCGCTCGACGTGTCGATCCAGGCGCAGGTGGTGAACCTGATGAAGGATCTCCAGGCCCGGCTCGGCCTGTCCTACCTGTTCATCGCGCACGACCTCGCCGTGGTGAAGCACATGGCGGACCGCATCGCCGTCATGTATCTCGGCGCGGTGATGGAGATCGGCGACAAGGGTGCGCTGTTCGCCAATCCGCGCCACCCCTATACCCGCGCCCTGCTCGCCGCCATCCCGCACCCCGACCCGGCGCGGCGCGGCCGCGTCACGCCCTTGGGCGGCGACGTGCCGAGCCCGATGGCGGTGCCGCCGGGCTGCCGCTTCCACACGCGCTGCCCCTTCGCGCAGGCGCGCTGCAAGCAGGAAGTGCCGGAGCTGCGCGAGATCACCCCCGGCCAGCGCGTGGCCTGCCACTTCGCCGAGACGCTGCCCGACCCGGGGCTGGACTATACGGGCGGCCTGACGGAGGCGGCGACGAAGCGCCTCGCTCTCTACGACGCCGCGCGGCGGAAGGCGGCTTGAAGGAAGAACCTTCTTTTTCTGAAGAAAAAGAAGCAAAAAGACTTTGTCAGTGTGGCGCTGCGCTCTCCACCAGCGCCGCGCCAACTGATAAAAGTTTTTTGGTTCTTTTTTCCAAAAAAGAACGCTTTATTTTTTAAGGCTCAATTCCTCCAGCGCTGCGCGCACATCCGCCGGCAGCGGCGTGGAGCGGCGCGTGGCGGCGTCCACCAGCACCACCACCCCATCCCCCGTGGCCGAGCACATCTCGCCCTGGAAGATGCCCTGCCCGGTGGTGAAGGAGCTGCGCCCGACGCCGGTGATGGCGGTGCCGACGCGGATCGGCCCCAGCTCCTGCATCTCGGCCAGATAGTCGATGCTCATGCGGGCCAGCACGAAATAGGTTTCCGGCCCGCGCAGCAGGCGTTGCATCAGCTCGACGCGCGCCGTCTCGAAATAGGTGCCATAGACGGCGTTGTTCACATGGCCCAGCCGGTCCGTGTCGCCGAAGCGGATGCGCTCCTCTGTCCAGAGGGGGTAGGCGCCGGCATTCCGCAGCATCGGGTCGTTGGGCATGGTGTCTTCTCCGGGGTGGGGCGTTCAGCCTTCGTCGAGCATGGCGAGGACGGCCTCGGCGGCGGCCTCGCTGGGCAGGCCCTGCGGCGGGCGCAGCCGGTTCATCACCCGCTCGAAGCCAGCGCGCTGGGTGGCGACGGGGCCGGGCCGCGTCAGCAGCTCCTCCAGCGCCTCGGCCAGCAGCGCCGGCGTGCAGCGCTCCTGCAGGAATTCCGGGATCACCGGCGCATCGGCCAGCAGGTTGACGATGCTGACGAAGCGCACCTTGATCAGCCGCCGCACGATGGCGGCGGTGAGGGGGTTGACGCGGTAGCCCACCACCATCGGCACGCCGGCCAGCGCCACCTCCAGCGAGGAGGTGCCGGACTTGATCAGCCCCGCGCCATTCTCCCGCGCGGCGGCGTAGGCGTCGTATTTCTCCACCACGCCGCGCAGCAGGATGGGGGCGGGGTGCCAGCGCGCCGCGGCCTCGCGCACCGCCTCCTCCACCGGGCCGGCGAGCGGCACCACGGGGCGCAGATTGGGCACGCGGGCCGAGAGCCGCGCCAGCGCCTCGCCGAAGACGGGCAGCAGCCGCCCCACCTCGCTGCGCCGGCTGCCGGGCATCACCAGCAGCACCCGCTCCTCGGGCCGCAGCCCGTGCGCGGCGCGGAAGCGCGCGGCATCCCCCCGGTCGGCGCCCGATTCCAGGATGGAATGGCCGACGAAGCTGACCGGGATGCCCGCGCGCTCGAAGAAGGGCGCCTCGAAGGGCAGCAGGGCCAGGATGCGGTCCACCTCGCGGGCGATGCGCCTCACCCGCCCCGGCCGCCAGGCCCAGACCTGCGGCGCGACATAGTGCGCCACGCGGAACCCCTGGGCCTTGGCGCGCTTCGCCACGCGCAGGGTGAAGCCCGGGCTGTCGATGGTCACGACCAGGGCCGGGCGGCGCGCGGCAATGTCGGCGGCCGTCTCGTCCAGCCGGCGGGAGAGGCGGCGGAGGTTGGGCAGCACCTCCAGCAGCCCCATCAGCGCCAGCTCGCGCATCGGGAACAGGCTGTGAAAGCCCTGCTCGGCCATGCGCTCGCCGCCCACCCCGGCGAAGGTGAGGTCCGGGCGGCGGCGGCGCAGCGCGGCCATCAGCCGGGCGCCCAGCATGTCGCCCGAGGCCTCGCCGGCGACGAGGTAGAGCAGCGTCACGCGAAGCGCGCCACGGCCGGCTCGGGGAAGCCCTGGCGCGGCCAGTCCCGGTGGTTGCGCACCGCGCCTTCCTCCCGCACGCGGGCGATGCGCGCGGGGTCGAGATCGGCATAGATCCATTGCGGCGCGTCCAGCGCGCCATGGGCGATGACGCCATCCTCCGGGAAGCCGCGGTCGATCGGGCCGAAGACGGCGGCGTAGCCGCGGTTGCGGTCCAGCGCCGCCGACCACTCGGCCTCGCCCACGGTGGGGGCGATGGCGACGAAGCACTGGTTCTCCAGCGCCCGCGCGGCGGCGGAGAAGCGCACGCGGTTGAAGCCGTGCAGCGTGTCCGTGCAGGTGGGCACCAGCACCAGCCAGGCGCCGGCCTCCACCTGGGCGCGGACATGCTTGGGGAACTCGCTGTCGTAGCAGATGGAGAGGCCGATGCGGCCCCAGGGCGTGTCGAACACCACCGGCGCGGCGCCGGAAGCCACGCCCCAGCGCTCCGTCTCGAAGCGCGTCATGGCGTGCTTGTCCTGGAAGGCCAGCGTGCCCTCCGGCGTGATCAGCGGCGCGCGGTTGCGGATGGCGCCGTCCGCGTCGCGCATCGGCAGGGAGCCGGGCACCAGCCAGAGGCCGGCCCGCCGCGCCGCGTGGCGCATCGAGGCCAGGATGGCGGGCGCCGCCTCCACCATGGCGGCCAGCTCCTCCGCCTCCCCGGCCGGGGACCGGCCCGCGAGCGCCGAGCCCAGCTCGACGCAGGCATACTCCGGCAGCACCGCCATCTCGGCGCCGCGCGCGCGGGCCTCGTCCAGCCAGCGGTCCAGCTTGGCCTCCCAGGCGGCGACGCTGCCCGGGCGCTCGACGGGGTATTGCAGCAGGGCGAGGCGCAGCGTCTTGCTCATGCTCGGGACTCCGGCGCGGGCAGGGGGGCTCCGGTGAGGGATTTCTGCCAGAAGGAGAGGGTGTGGGGCGTCTCCCCCGCACCGCCCGGCTCGCGCCATGCCATGGTGCAGGTCAGGGCGGGGTAGGGGGTGTAGCCGCGCTTGCGCCAGAAGGCGTCGAGCGGGACGTAGCCGGCCGGGCGGCGTGGATCGGCCGCGTCGCGGATCACGGCGCAGAAGGTGGCATGGTCGGTGCCGAGGCTGCGGGCGTGCTCCTCACGCCGACGGAAGAACTCCACCCCCGCGCCCTGGCCACGGTAGCGGGCGAGCAGCACGCTCTCGCCGAAATAGGTGTAGCGGGCGGGGTCCAGCCCGGCGGCGAGGAAGGCTTCGCGCACCGTGCCGTGGGTCTCGCCCATCGGCTCGCAGGTGGCGATGCCGACAGGCTCGGAACCGTCCAGCGCCACCACCACGGCGGCGCCGGGTGCCTCGGCATAGGCGCGGAGGTAGCGCGCCTCATAGGCCTCGTCGCCCTCGTAGAGATAGGGCCAGTCCCGGAAGACGGCGATGCGCAGCCGGGCCAGGGAAGGCAGCAGCGGGTGCAGCGCGCCGCCGCGCAACGTCTCGAAGCGGAGGGAGGAAGCAACCATGCCTTCTCCGATATAGGTTTTGCAGCGCTGCGGCGAGAGGGGGCGGCGCCTGCCCGCATCCCCACCCCGTGAGGGCGCGCCCCTCTGGCCGGGCCGGGCCGGCGGCGGCACTATGGGGCATGGCCCAGACCCCTCTGACCAACACCCTCCTCCCCGGCGACCTGCTGCCGCCCATCGCCCTGCCGGACGCGGCGGGCGAGGCGGTGGACCTGTTCCACCAGAGCCTGGCCGGCCTGTCCTGCGTGCTGGTGCTGGGCCGCCCCCCGGCGCGGCCGGAGGCGGCGCAGGCCCGCGCGGCCGCGCTGGACGCGCGGCTCTTCCTGGTGGCGCCGCAGCGCCCCGACGGCACCGCCCGGCGCGAGGACGCGCCCCGGCGCCTGTTCGACCCGGAGCGCCGCCTGTTCAACGCCTTCGGCCTGCCGGAAGGTGGCGTGGCGGTGATCTCGCCGCGCGGCCGGCTGGCCTTCCTGCAGGCCGGAGAGGGCGCGCTGGAGGCGGCGCTCGAGGCCCTGCCGATGCCCGCCGCCGCGCCACCCGTCATCCGCCGCGGCGGCGCGCCGGTGCTGCTGGTGCCGGGCGTGCTGGAGCCGGCGCTGATCGCCGCCCTGCTGGCGCATTGGGAGAAGGGCGAGAAAAGCCACGACCGCGTGGCCTCCGCCACCGGCCAGGGGGCGGCCGCCGGCATCAAGCGCCGTACCGATGTCTGGCTGGACGACCGCGCGCTCTACGCCACCTTCCGCCAGCGGCTGGAGCGGCGCGTGCTGCCGGAGCTGTGGCGCGCCTTCCGCTTCCGTGCCGCCAGCTTCGAGGCGCCGCGCCTCGGCTGCTACGACGCCGCCAATGCCGGCGGCTTCGGCGCGCACCGCGACAACCGCACGCCCTTCACCGCGCATCGCCGCTTCGCCATGAGCCTCAACCTCAACACGGGCGAATACCAGGGCGGCGCGTTGCGCTTCCCCGAATTCGGCCCGGACCTCTACGAGCCGGAGGCGGGCGGCGCGGCGCTGTTCTGCTGCGACCTGCTGCACGAGGCGCAGCCCGTCACGCAGGGGCGGCGCTTCGCGCTGTTCACCTTCCTGACGGATGCGGCGGGGGCGGAGCAGGAGAAGCGGCTCATCGCCGAGCGCGAGGCGGCGGGCGAGCGCGGCGTGGCGATACGCTGACACGCCGCCAAGGCGGCGGGAGGAGCCGTGCTCCCCCCGCCTGCCTCATTCGGCGTAGATCATCTTCCGCGTCATGCCGCCATCGGCGACGAACTCGGCGCCGGTGACGAAGCCGGCCTGCGGCCCCACCAGCCACGCCACCAGCGCCGCGATGTCCTCGACGCGCCCGACCCGCCCGGCGGGATGCTGCGCGTGGTCCTCCGGCCGCAATGCCTCCCCGCTGACATCGATCCAGCCCGGGCTGACGCAGTTGGCCCGCACGTCGGGGCCGAGGCTGACGGCCAGCGCATGGGTCAGCGCCAGGATGCCGCCCTTGGTGGCGGAGTAGGATTCCGTGTCCGGCTCCGACATGTGGGCGCGGGTGGAGGCGATGGTGACGATGCTGCCGCGCGCCGCGCGGAGCAGCGTCTCGGCGGCGCGGGCGAGCAGGAAGGCGCTGGTCAGGTTGGTGCCCAGCACCTTGTTCCATTCGGCGAGGGAGAGCGTGGCCAGCGGCTTGCGCACCATGATGCCGGCATTGCAGACCAGCGCGTCCAGCCGCCCCTCCTGCCGCGCGATGCCGTCCACCAGCGCGCCGACCGCCGCCTCGTCCGAGACATCGGCGATGACATGGCGCGTGCCGGCCTCGCCCGGGTTGAGGTCGGCGGTGACGACGCGCCAGCCCTCCCGCTTCAGGTGGCTGGCGATGCCCGCGCCGATGCCGTGCGCGGCGCCGCTGACGAGGGCGACGGGGGAGGATGGGGTCATGGTCTGGCTCATGGATCGTGCAACGCGCGGGCCGGCCCCGCGCTGCGGGGCGGCGCCGCGCGGGGGCCTCACATCATCGGGGCGTAGCGGGCCACCTCGTTGAAGATGTCGCGCACCGCGGCGGAGAGGCTGCGGTTGAGCTGCTCCATATCGGCCACCGCGTCGATGCGCGGCTGGGCGCGTTCCAACTCGGTGGGGGCCAGCAGCATCGGGAACAGCCCGGCGGCCCGCGTCAGCCCGATCAGCAGGCAGTCGCGCGGCTCCGGCACACCCTCCTCGAAGATGACGTTCATCAGCCGCGCTTTCACCTCGCGTTCCTCCTTGTCGGAGATCTGCGGGTAGCGGCGCTCGGGGAAGATCCAGAGGAAGCGCCCTTCCTCCGCCTTCAGGATGCCGCGCTCGATCAGGCGGTTGAAATAGTGGTCGCGGTGGCGGTCGGCGTCGCGCGACAGGGTCTCGATCCACCAGCGGTTGCCCCGCGGCTCCGCCTCGGCGGCGATGCGGCCCAGCACCTCGTCCAGCACCGCGTCACCCGTCGGCGTGGCGTCGCGCACCGAGAGGCGGCCGGGCTCGGTGGCGATGCGCTCCTCCAGCAGCAGCTCGGCGAGGATGGCGCCGGTCAGCGCGTAGTCGCCCGAGGGCGCGGCGCGGTCGGTCAGGCGGCCCGTCTCGTCATCGAGCATGAGCAGGAGGATCTCCTCCGGCATGGTCAGCGGCATGGGCGTTCTCCGGTGCGGTGGTTCATCGTGGTGTTAAAGCCAGGGAAGCGCCTGGGTTTGGCCCCGTCAAAGCACGGGCTGGAGAACGGCCACGGCGCAGCCGGCTCAGCCGGCCGCGATGCGCGCCTCGGCCGCGGCGGCCTGGCAGAAGGCGGCAAGCCCCTCCTCGATGGCGCCGCGCGGCAGGTCGCGCAGGATGAACACCAGCCGCGAGCGGCGTGGCTGCCCCGCCGGCCAGGCCGGCAGGAAGGTGGGATTGTGCCAGACGCTCTGCACCCCATGGATCACCACCGGCCGGTCCTGCCCCTCCAGGTCCAGGATGCCCTTCACCCGCAGCACCGCATCGCCCCGCGTGGCGGTGAGGACCTCCAGCCAGGTGGCCAGCCCCTCCCAGGGCAGGGGGGTGTCGTAGGTCAGGCAGAAGGCGTGGATGCGTGAATCGTGCCGGTTCGGGTCGTGGCCATGATGCGCATGGCCATGGTGGTGGTGGTGGTCCCCGTGCCCATGCCCGTGCCCATGGTGATGCCCGTGCTCCGCCCAGGCCGCCTCGTCGAGCCAGTGGCGCAGCTCGGGGGTGCGGGTGGCGGGGTCGAAGGGGCCGCAGCCCAGCAGGGCCTCCGGCGCCACCGCGCCGCCGGTGACGGCGACCGGCACCACCCCCGGGTTCAGCGCGCGCAGCCGCGCGGTCAGCGCCGCCAGCGCGGCGGGCGGGGCGAGGTCGGTCTTGCTCAGCAGCAGCCGGTCGGCCACCGCCGCCTGCCGCACCGCCTCGGGCTGGGCATCCAGCGTGGCGGCGCCGTTCACCGCGTCCACCAGCGTCACCACGCCATCCAGCACGAAGTCCCGCGCCACGGCGGGCTCGGCCATCAGCGTCTGCAGGATGGGCAGCGGGTCGGCGAGGCCGGTGGTCTCGATCACCACCCGCCGCAGCGCCTGGCCCTGCCGCACCCGCCCGGCGATGCGCCCCAGCGCCAGGGCGAGGTCGCCGCGGATGGTGCAGCAGAGGCAGCCGGATTGCAGCAGCACCGCATCCTCGTCGGACGTCTCCACCAGCAGGTGGTCGAGCCCGATCTCGCCGAACTCGTTGATCAGCACGGCGGTGCCGGCCATCGCGGGCTGCTTCAGCAGGTGGTTCAGCAGCGTCGTCTTGCCGGCGCCGAGGAAGCCGGTCAGCAGCGTGACCGGCAGCGGGAAGGACGGAGCCTCAGCAACCCCCGGATCAACGGCCCCCGGATCAACGGCCATAGAGCACCGCCGGGTCCACCTCGGGCGCCGCGATCGGCACCAGTTCGCCCTCGCGCAGCGCCTGGTAGAAGCAGGAGCGGCGGCCGGTGTGGCAGGCCACGCCCTTCTGCGTCACCAGCGCCAGGATGGTGTCGCCATCGCAATCCAGCCGCAGGTCCACCAGATGCTGCTCCTGGCCGGAGGTCTCGCCCTTGCGCCAGAGCGCGTTGCGGCTGCGGCTGAAATAGACCACACGTCCGGTGGCCAGCGTCTCCTGCAGGGCCTCGGCGTTCATCCAGGCCATCATCAGTACCTCGCCAGTGGCATGGTCCTGGGCGATGGCGGGCACCAGCCCCTGCTCGTTGAACCGCGTGGCGGCGAGGAAGCGGGCGCGGGCATCGGGTTCGGCAACCGGCATGGGGCGGTTTCTCCACTCAGGTCGGGTTACTATATAACATCTGTGACGGTTCGGGAGAGAGCGCATGGCGGCAGGGCAGGGTGGCGCGGAGGGGATGCCCCACGGCGCGCCGGGCGGGGTGGAGCAGGCGCTGCACGCGGCCGAGGCCCGCTGCCTGCGCGCCGGCGTGCAGCTGACGCCGCTGCGCCGGCAGGTGCTGGAGCTGGTGCTGGAGGCGGAGCAGCCGCTCGGCGCCTATGCGCTGCTGGACCGGCTGAAGGCGCAGCGGCCGGGGGCGGCGCCGCCCACCGTCTACCGGGCGCTGGATTTCCTGCTGGAGCAGGGTCTGATCCACAAGGTGGAGCGGCTCAACGCCTTCATCGGCTGCGTCGAGGCCGGGCACGCGCACCATGAGGGGCATGGGCACGACCATGCCCACCAGTTCCTCATCTGCCGGCAATGCGGCCTGACCGTGGAGCTGAGCGACCACGCCGTGGCGCATGCGCTCGACGACGCGGCCCGGCGCGCGGGCTTCCGCATCGGCAACGCCACGGTGGAGGTCGAGGGCCTCTGCGCCGGCTGCGCGGCCGGCTGAGGCGTGGCAGGGGAGGCGCCGCCCCTCCTGCCACGGCGTTCCGTCAGTTGCCTTCCGGCTCCTCCTTGTCGAGGTAGAAGAGCAGCAGGGAGCGGCCGGTCACGGTGTAGCTCTCGCCGATCTCGAACTTGTCCTCCACGTCCTTCTCGGTGCCGAAGATGTTGGTGTCCAGCAGGCGGATCCAGGCGCGGCCACCCTGGCTCTCCGGCAGGGTGAACTCCACCGCGTCGTGGTGGGCATTCATGATCTGCAGCAGCGTCACGTCATGGCCGGGGCGGCGGATGCCGCTCTCCTGCGCCCGCCCGTCCAGCATCCGGGCGAAGCAACGGGTGTTGGGGTCCTCCCAGTCCGCGCTGTCCATCTCCTCGCCCGAGGGCTTGAACCAGGAGAGGCCCTTGACCCCGCTCGCCTCATGGAACTCGCCCGAGAGGAAGCGGCCGCGGCGCAGCACAGGGAAGCGGTCCCGCAGCCGGGCCAGGCGGCGGGTGAAGGCGGCGAGGCGCTTGCCCTTGTCGTCCCACTCCCAGTCCAGCCAGGAGATCTCGTTGTCCTGGCAGTAGGCGTTGTTGTTGCCCTGCTGGGTGCGGCCGAACTCGTCGCCGGCCAGCAGCATCGGCGTGCCCTGGCTGAAGTAGAGCGTGGCCAGCATGTTGCGGATCTGCCGCTCGCGCAGCGCATTGATCTCCGGGTCGTCGGTCGGGCCCTCGACGCCGTAGTTGTAAGAGTAGTTGTGCGAATGGCCGTCGCGGTTCTCCTCGCCATTCGCCTCGTTGTGCTTCTCGTTGTAGGTGACGAGGTCGTTCAGCGTGAAGCCGTCATGCGCGGCCAGGAAGTTGACGCTGGCCCAGGGCTTGCGCCCGTGGTGGTCGAACAGGTCGGCCGAGCCGGAGAGGCGGCTGCCGAGATCGGCCGCCTTGCCTTCCTCGCCCACCCAGAAGGCGCGCACCGTGTCGCGGTACTTGTCGTTCCACTCGGCCCAGCCGGGGGCGAAATTGCCCACCTGGTAGCCGCCCGGCCCGATGTCCCACGGCTCGGCGATCAGCTTGACGTCGGCCAGCACCGGGTCCTGGTTGCAGGCCTTGAGGAAGGCGGACTGGTCGTCGAAGCCGTGCGGCTCACGCGCCAGGATGGTGCCGAGGTCGAAGCGGAAGCCATCGACATGCATCTCGTTCACCCAGTAGCGCAGGCTGTCCGTCACCATCTGCAGCACGCGCGGGTGGGAGAGGTTCACCGTGTTCCCGGTGCCGGTGTCGTTGATGTAGTAGCGCTTCTGGTCCGGCAGCAGGCGGTAGTAGCTGGCGTTGTCGATGCCCTTGAAGGACAGCGTCGCGCCGCGCTCATTGCCCTCGGCCGTGTGGTTGTACACCACGTCCATGATGACCTCGAGCCCGGCATCGTGCAGCCGGGCCACCATCTCCTTGAACTCGGCGAAGGCGAAGTCCTGGTTGCGGGCGTAGCGCCGCGCCGGCGAGAAGAAGCCCAGGGAGTTGTATCCCCAGTAGTTGATCATCCCCTTCTCGAGCAGGTAGTCGTCGTTGAGGAAGAAGTGGATCGGCAGCAGCTCGACCGAGGTGACGCCGAGCGACTTGATGTGCCGGATCACGTCGCGGTTGCCGAGGCCGGCATAGGTGCCGCGCTGGTCCTCGGGCACCAGCGGGTGCAGCTTGGTGACGCCCTTGACATGCGCCTCGTAGAAGATGGTGCGCTCCCACGGGATGCGCGGGCGGCGGTCATTGCCCCAGGTGAAGGCGGGGTCCACCACGCGGCATTTCGGCATGAAGGGCGCGCTGTCGCGCTCGTCGTAGGAGAGGTCCTCCGCCTCGTGCCCGATGGTGTAGCCGAACAGCGCGTGGTCCCACTTCAGGTCGCCCACATGGCTCAGCGCATAGGGGTCCAGCACCAGCTTGTTGGGGTTGAAGCGGTGGCCTTCCTCCGGCGCGTAGGGGCCGTGCACGCGGTAGGCGTAGATGGTGCCGGGCCGTGCATCGGGCAGGAAGCCGTGGAACACCTCGTTGGTGTATTCCGGCAGCTCGATCCGCTCCAGCTCGGTCTCGCCGCTGGCGTCGAACAGGCAGAGCTCAACCTTGGTGGCATGGGCCGAGAACAGGGCGAAATTCACGCCCAGGCCGGTCCAGGTGGCGCCCAGGGGGTTGGGCCGCCCTTCGGAAATACGAGAGACGTTGATCGCGGGGGGCACAGGGAGGTCCTCGTTGGGGGAGTCCCTGGCTAAGCGCCGCAGCCGCGCCCCGGGTTGCGGGGCGCGGCGGAAATCCCTCGCGGTCCGGTGTGCTCAGCCGGGCGTGATGCCGGCCTCGCGGATGACGGGCGGCCAGAGCGCCATCTCCGCCGCCAGGCGCTGGCGCAGGGCGGCGGCGTCCCCGTCCATCAGCACCACGCCCTGGTTCTCCACCCGGGCGCGCAGCGCCGGGTCCGCCAGGGCGGCGCGGAGGGCGCCGTGCAGCCGCTCCAGCACCGGCGGCGGCGTGCCGGCGGGCGCGAACAGCCCCTGCCACAGCACGCCCGCGCAGCCCTCAAAGCTCTCCGCCACCGAGGGCAGCTCCGGCAGGCTCGGGATGCGCCCGGGCGAGGAGATGGCCAGCAGCCGCGCCTTGCCCTCCTGCACCAGCGGCCGCACGTCGAGCGGCGTGGCGTAGAACAGGTCGATGCGGCCGGTGCGCAGCTCCAGCAGGGCGGGGCCGGCGCCGCGGAAGGGGATGTGCGTCATCTGCGCGCCGGCGCGCTGCAGCAGCAGCTCGGTCAGCAGGTGGTTCACCGAGCCGGAGCCGGAGCTGCCGTAGTTGAGGTGGCCCGGCTTCTCGCGTGCCAGCGCCATCAGCCCGGCCAAGTCCCGCGCCGGCACTTCCGGGCGCACCGCCAGGGCGAAGGGGCTGTAATAGACCTCGCCGATGGGCGCGAAGGCCGCCAGCGGGTCCGCCGGCGTGGCGCCGGGCGTCAGCGCCGGGTTGATGGCCAGGCTGTTGGTGCCGACCAGCAGGGTGTGGCCATCCGGCCGCGCCTGGGCCACGGCGGTGGCGGCGATGGCGGTGGCGGCGCCGGTGCGGTTCTCGACCACCACCGGCTGGCCGAGCTCCTGCTGCAGCCGCTCGGCCACCAGCCGCACCATCACATCGGTCAGCCCGCCCGGCGCGTAGCCGATGAGGAGGCTGACAGGGCGGCTGGGATAGGTCTCGGCCCGCGGCAGGGCCGGCCGCGCGAGGGCCAGGGCGGCGGCCCCGGCCAGGACATGGCGCCGGTTCGGCATGGATGTTCCCCCGTTCTTCTGGTTCGCGGGGAAGGCTAGCACCGGCCGGCGCGGGGTGGCGACAGGCGCGCCCCGCGCCGCCCGTCCTCAGCGCGGCAGGCTGTCCAGCCCCGCCTCCAGGTCGGCGATCAGGTCGGCCGTCTCCTCCAGGCCGATGTGGAAGCGCACCGTCGGGCCCTGCAGCACGCCGGCATCGGTGGCGGTGCGGGTGATGTACTGGGTGGTGGGCAGCGCCAGGCTCTCATAGCCGCCCCAGGAGGCGCCGATGCCGAACAGCTTCAGCCCGTCCACCACCGCGTTGATCTGCTTCACGTCGTAGCGCGGCTGGAACACCACGCCGAAGAGCGAGCAGCCGCCGGTGAAGTCCCGCTTGAACAGCGCGTGCTGCGGGTGGCTGGGCAGGGCCGGGTGGATGACGCGCAGCACCTCCGGCCGGCCCTCGAACCAGCGCGCCACGGCCAGCCCCGCCTCGTACTGGTGCTTCAGCCGCATCGGCATGGAGCGCAGGCCGCGCAGCGCCAGCCAGCAATCATCGGGGCTGGCGTAGTGACCGATCTCGCGCGCCGCCGAGGCCACGCGCACCCAGTCCTCCTCCGAGGCCACGGTCACGCTGCCCAGCAGCACGTCCGAATGCCCGCCGACATACTTGGTCAGCGCCTGGATCGAGACATCGACGCCCTTGGTGAAGGGCTGGAAGTGGTGGATGCCCCAGGTGTTGTCCATCAGCACCTTGGCGCCGTGGGCATGCGCCACCTCGGCCAGGGCCGGGATGTCCTGCATCTCGAAGGTGTGGCTGCCCGGGCTCTCGGTGTAGAGCACCTTCGTGTTCGGGCGCAGCAGCGCCTGCAGGCCGGCGGCGTCGATCGTCGGGTCGTAGTAGCTGGTCTCGATGCCGAAGCGCTTCAGCATCCCCTCCGCCACGCGGCGCGTCGGGCCATAGACGCTGTCGGGGATCAGGCAGTGGTCGCCCGCCGAGAGATAGGCCATCAGCGGCAGGGTGCAGGCGGCGAGGCCGGTGCCGGTGATGAGGGCGCGGGTGCCGCCCTCGATCTCGGCCACCATGTTCTCCAGCGCGAAATGCGTCGGCCCGCCGGCGGTGCCATAGGTCATCACCTGCTCGAGCGAGCGGGCGTTCAGCGCGCCGCGCGCCTCGCAGGAGGGGTAGAGCACCGTCGAGCCGCGATGGACCGGGGTGTTGACGAAGCCATGCTCGCGCACGCCGGGCCGCCCGCCATGCGCCATGCGGGTGGCGAAGCCATGGCCGGTGTTGGTGCCGTGCTTCGGGCCGTGGGGAACGTCGTCGGGCATCAGGGGGTGCTCTGCTTCGGGGTTTCGGGGCGGCTGGCCCATTCGGTCCAGGAGCCGTCATAGACGGCGGGCTCGGGCAGGCCGGCCTGCACCAGCCCCAGCGCCAGCACGCAGGCGGTGACGCCGGTGCCGCAGGAGGTGACGAGCGCCTTGCTGCCATCGACGCCCGCCTCGGCGAAGCGGGCGCGCAGCCGCTCGGGCGGCAGCATCGTCATGTCGGGCGCCAGCAGGTCGGTGATCGGCACGCTGGCGGCGCCGGGCATGTGGCCGGAGGGCAGGCCGGGCCGCGGCTCCGGCGCCGTGCCGTCGAAGCGGCCCTTGGCGCGGGCGTCGAGGATCAGCGCCGAGCGGTCGGCCACGATGCGCTTGACGTCGCCGATGCCGGCGAGGCGGCGGGCGATGAAGTCGGCCCAGAAATCCTGCTTCTGCGCCATGGCCGGGGCGCCGGTGGCGGTGGCGCGGCCCTCGGCCAGCCATTTCGGCAGGCCGCCATCCAGCACGGCGGCGTTCTCGTGGCCGAACAGCCGCATCAGCCACCAGCCGCGCGCCGCCGAGAACAGCCCCTTCTGGTCGTAGAACACCACGCGATGGGCGTTGGAGATGCCGAGCTGCCCCAGCATCCGCGCGGCGCGGCCGGGGGTGGGGGCCATGTGCGGCAGGTCCGTCTCCGGATCGGCCACGGCGTCGATGTCGAAGAAGCCGGCGCCGGGGATGTGCGCGGCGGCAAATTCGGCCAGCGCGTCCTTCGGCTCGTTGGGCAGGTACTTGGTGGTGTCGAACACCAGCAGGTCCGGCTTGCCGAGCTCGGCCGCCAGCCATTCGGTGGAGACGAGGTTGTCCATGCGTTTCATCCCTCCAGCGTGATGTAGACGCGCCGGTTCTGCTTGCCCTTGTTCTCGAGCTTGGTGACGGTGACGGGGCCGATCTCGCCGGTGCGCGCCACATGCGTGCCGCCGCAGGGCTGGAGATCGACCGGCGAGGCCTCGGCGCCGATCCGCACCAGCCGAACCTGCCCGGCGCCGCGCGGCGGCTTCACCGAGAGGGTGCGCACCAGGCCCGGATTCTCGTCCAGCTCCGCCTCGGTGATCCAGCGCTCGCCCACCGCGTGGTCCTCGGCGGCGAGCGCGCTGAGGCGCTCGCTCAGCCATTCCTTGGTGGGCGGCTCGGCCAGGTCGAAATCCAGCCGCGACTTCTCCACCCCGATCTGCCCGCCGGTGACGCCGGCGCCGGGGATCAGGCTGCACAGCAGGTGCAGGGTGGTGTGCATCCGCATCAGCCGGTGGCGGCGCGGCCAGTCCAGCGCGGCGGTGACCTCGGTGCCGGGGGCGGGGAGGGGCGCGTCGGGCGCCGGCAGGTGCAGCACCGCGCCGGCCTCGCCCTTCACCGCGTTGCTCACGGGCATCTCGCCCCCCGCCCAGCGCAGCCAGCCGGTGTCCCCCGGCTGGCCGCCGCCCTGGGCGTAGAACACGGTGCGGTCCAGGACCACGCCCTCCGGCCCCGAGGAGACCACCGTGGCGGTGCAGTCGCGGGCATAGGGCTCGGTGCGGAACAGCGTCTCTGTCATCAATCCATCCATTCGGTATCGAGGCGCGGCGCGTTGACCTGCAACCAGAGCAGGGACATCGCCGCCGTGACGTTGCGGATCTCGTTGCGGGCGAGCTGGGCCAGGGCCTCGTCCAGCGGCAGCACCAGGATGCGCGTCTCCTCGCCCTCCGCCTCCAGCCCGCGCAGGCCGAGCAGCCCTGCCTCGGGCAGGGAGACGCGGCCGCAGTAGAAGTGCATCCGCTCGTCGCAGCCGCCCTGCATCAGCATGAACTGGCCGATCGGTTCCACGCGGTCGGGCACCAGCCCGGTCTCCTCCTCCGCCTCGCGCCGCGCGGCGCGCTCGGGGTCCTCGCCCTCGCCGAGCAGGCCGGCGGGGCACTCGCGCATCACCGGCGCCTCGCCCGCGGCCAGGGCGGGCAGGCGGAACTGCTCGATCAGCGCGACGCGGCGGGTGCGCGGGTCGTAGGGCAGCAGCACCACGCCCTGGCCGCGCCGCCACATCTCCCAGGTGAGCAGGGCGGAGGGCGTGCCGTCGCTGCGCCGGTAGCGGAAGCGCACGACCTGCAGCGCGAAGCGGCCGGACCAGGCAACCTCGTCGCTCTCCGGCAGGTAGAGCGGGTGCGGCGGCACCGGCGGCGCCTTGGGGTGCCGCGGGGATGGTCTGGCCTTCATGCAGGGGGCAGCCTAACCTCGTCTGGAAACGCCACAATCATGAGCCGCCCCATTTCCTCCGTCCATGCCCCGCCGGCCCGTCCTGACGACAGGGGCGCGCTGCTCGCCGCGCGCCGCCGCGCCATCCTCTGCGTCATGGGGGCCGCGCTCACCTTCGCCCTCGCCGCCGTGGCGGTGAAGCTGCTGGGCGGGGCCATCCCGGTCATGCAGGTCATCCTGTTCCGCAACCTCTTCGCGATCCCGGTGCTGCTGGCCCTGGCGCTGGCCACCGCCCCGCCGGGAGGGCGGAGCGCGGTCCTGGCCACGCGCAACCCGTGGTCGCATGTGCAGCGCATCGTCTACGGGCTGATCGGCATGTTCGGCAGCTTCTACGGCTATGTCCACCTGCCGCTGGCCACCGTCACGGCGCTGGGCTTCACCATGCCGCTGTTCCTCACCGCCCTGTCCATCCCGCTGCTGGGGGAGAAGGTGGGGTGGCGCCGGTGCAGCGCGGTGCTGGTGGGCTTCGCCGGCGTGCTGCTGATGCTCCGCCCCGGCTTCGGCGGCGGCGCGCTGCCGGGCGGCGCGGTGGCGGCGGTGCTGGCCGGCGCCGTGGCCTGGGCGCTGGCGATGATCACCATCCGCCGCATGGGCGCGCAGGGAGAGAGCGGCGCCGCTATCGTGCTGTGGTTCGCCATCGGCGGCAGCGTGGTGGGGGCGGCGGCGGCGATTCCCGGCTGGGTCTGGCCGACGCCCGCGCAATGGGGGCTGCTGGCGGCGGTGGGCCTCGTCTCGGCCCTGGCGCAGCTGCTGATGACGGCCGCCTACCGCAGCGGCGAGACAACGCTGATCGCGCCCTTCGAGTATTCCGGCATCCTCTGGACCATGACGCTCGGCATCCTGGTCTGGGGCGAGCGGCCGGATGGCTGGGATTTCGCCGGC
>NZ_JCACVY010000025.1:0-34063 GCF_058833935.1 Roseomonas sp. TS2
CGACCCGCTCTATGACGCGGAATGCGACCTCCACCCCCTGCATGACGACCTGCCCGAGGCCGCCGCCGCGCTGGAGACGGCGCTGGAATCGCTGCGCGACCCGCTGAAGCACCTGGGCAAGCTCATCACCGACCTGCTGGAGGACCCGGACCTTGAGCTGGAGACGGGCGCCCGCATCCGGCTGGAGACCGCCAGCCGCAGCATCGACCGCCGCGCGCTGATGCCGCTCACCGCCTGGCTGGCCATGCTGCGCCGCCTGCGGGAGGACCCCACCGAGCCCGGCCAGCGCCCCACCTATGTCGACTGGCTGGCGCTCACCCGGCGCGAGGGGCGCGACATCGACTCAGGCCTGCACCGCCACTGGCTGGACCCCACCGTGCCCTTCGCCACCCAGGTGGCGGCCCCCGCGCATGGCGTGCTGATCGCCTCCGCCACGCTGCGCGACGCCGCACGCCAGGACCCCGAGGCCGCCTGGCGCGAAGCCGAGGCGCGCACCGGCGTGCAGCACCTCCCCAGCCCCGCCATCCGCGCCGCCCTGCCCTCCCCCTTCGACTACGCCGCCAACACCCGCGCCTTCGTGGTGGAGGACATCACGCGGGAGAGTCCCGGCCAGATCGCCGCCGCCATGCAGCAGCTCTTCCTGGCGGCGGGGGGCGGCGCGCTCGGCCTGTTCACCGCCATCCGCCGGCTGCGGGAGGTGCATGCGCGCATCGCCCCCGCGCTCGCCGAGGCCGGGCTGCCGCTCTACGCCCAGCATGTCGATGCCATGGACAGCGCCACGCTGGTGGACATCTTCCGCGCCGAGGAGGATTCCTGCCTGCTCGGCACCGATGCGCTGCGCGACGGGGTGGACGTGCCCGGCCGCGCCCTGCGCCTGCTGGTGTTCGACCGCGTGCCCTGGCCGCGCCCCTCCATCCTGCACCGGGAGCGGCGCATCCACCTCTCCGGCGGGCGCCCTTCCGCCTATGACGACGCCATTGCCCGGCACCGGCTGCGCCAGGCCTTCGGCCGGCTGATCCGCCGTGCCGACGACCGCGGCGTGTTCGTGCTGCTCGACCCCCGCACCCCCTCCCGCCTGCTGGCCGGCCTGCCGGAAGGCGTCACCCCCCAGCGCCTGGGCCTGGCCGAGACGGTGCGGCAGACAACCGCCTTCCTGGCCGAACGTTGAACCGCGCGCCGCCGCACGATACGCATGGCGCAAGCAAGGAACCGACCGATGCCGCACACCAAGATCCGCTTCAACGCCCAGGAGGCCCTGGTCTGCGCCATGGTGCTGATGTCCGCCGCCGACCGGCAGATGTCCGACGCGGAGCTGAAGATGATGTCCCGGCTGGTGCAGGAGCTGCCGGTGTTCGACGGCTTCCTGGCGCAGGAGATCGAGACGGTGACCGAGTCCTGCCTGATGCTGCTCGGCCAGAATGACGGGCTGGACCGCGCCTGCAGCCTGATCCGCGACGCCCTGCCGCCCCGCCTGCGCGAGACCGCCTACCTCCTGGCCTGCGAGGTGGCCGCGGCGGATGGCGACGCGACGCAGGAGGAGCTGCGCTTCCTGCAGGATTTCCGCATCGGCATGGATATCGACCGGCTGATCGCCGGCGCCATCGAGCGCGCCGCCAAGGCCCGCTACCAGATCGTCTGACCGGAGCCGGGAGGGGGCAGGCTGGACGCTCCCGGCCCATGCCCCGGCCCATGCCAGGGAGTTGCCGCCATGGACATCCGCCCCACCCTCGCCGCGCCCGATGACGACCCCCATCTCTGGCTGGAGGAAATCGAGGGCGAGCGCGCCCTGGCCTGGGTGGCCGCGCAGAACGCGCGCACCCTCTCCCGCCTGGCCGATTCCCGCTACGCCGCCGACCGCGACGGGCTGAAGGCGGCGCTGGACCGCCCCGGCAAGCTGCCGCACGTCACCCGCCGCGCCGGCTGGCTCTACAATTACTGGCAGGATGCGGCGCATCCGCGCGGCCTCTGGCGCCGCACCACCGAATCGAGCTTCCGCACCGAGGCGCCGGAGTGGGAGGTGCTGCTCGACCTCGACGCCCTGGCGGCCTCGGAGGGCGAGGACTGGGTCTGGCAGGGCGCCACCACCCTTCCCGGCACGCATGACCGCGCCCTGCTGCGCCTCTCGCGCGGCGGCGGCGACGCGGTGGTGCTGCGGGAGTTCGACCTCGCCGCCCGCGCCGCCGTGCCGGGCGGCTTCGCGCTGCCCGAGGCCAAGAGCAGCGCCGCCTGGCTGGACCGCGACACGCTGCTGCTCTCCACGGCGCTGGGCGAGGGCAATGCCACCGCCTCCGGCTATCCGCGCCAGGTGCGGCTGTGGCGGCGCGGCACGGCGCCGCTGGAGACGCCCGTGCTGTTCGAGACGGCGACCGAGAGCATGGGCCTGTGGGGCGCCGTGGACCGCGAGGGCGGCGCCGAGCGGATCGTCTTCCTGGAGAAGACCGGCTTCTACGACACCATCGTGCATCTGGGCGACCGCACCGGCCCCACGGCGCGCATCCCGCTGCCCAGCGATGCCAGCTTCACCTGGCAAGCCGGCTGGCTGGCGGCGAAGCCGCGCACGCCCTGGACCGTCGCCGGCACGGCGTACGCGCCGGACACGCTGCTGGCCTTCGACTTCGCCGCCGTGCTGCGGGGCGAATTTCTCCCGGTCGTGCTGTTCGAGCCGGCGCCGCGCCGGTCGCTGCAGGGCTTCTTCTGGTGCCAGGGCCGGCTGGTGCTCTCGGTGCTGGACGATCTGGCGCCGGTCTACACCCTGCTCACCCCGGGGAGTTGGGCGGCCGCCGAAATTCCCGGCCTGCCGCGCATCGGCGTGGTCGATCTCTGGCCGCTGGACAGCGAGCCGGAGGAATCCGACGGCACCCTGCTCGCCCTGGCGCAGGACCCGGTGACGCCGCCGCAATTGCTGCTGACCAGCACTGCCCCCGCCGCGCCCGCCCTGCTGAAGGCCTCCACCCCCAGCTTCGACGCCGCCGGGCTGACCGTCACCCGGCACGAGGCCGTCTCGGTGGATGGCGAGCGCATCCCCTATGTGCAGATCGGCCCCCGGGAGGAGAGCGACCCGGAGCGCGGCCGGGCGCCGGTGCACCTCTCCGCCTATGGCGGCTTCCGCGTCTCCCGTCTGCCCTACTACTCGGCCACGGTGGGGCGGCTCTGGCTGGAGAAGGGCGGCACCGCCGTCATCGGCCAGATCCGCGGCGGCGGCGAGTTCGGCACCGCCTGGCACGAGGCCGGGCGCGGCGCCGCCAAGGCCCGCAGCCATGACGACTTCGCCGCCATCGCCGCCGACCTCGTGGCGCGCGGCGTCACCGTGCCGGGGCGTATCGCGGCGGAGGGCGGCTCGAATGGCGGGCTGCTCATCGCCAACATGCTGACGCGCTACCCGGAGCGGTTCGGCGCCCTGTTCTGCACCATCCCGCTCATCGACATGCGGCGCTATACGAAGCTGCTGGCCGGCGCGAGCTGGATCGCCGAATACGGCGACCCGGAGAAGCCCGAGGAGTGGGACTTCATCCGCGCCTTCTCCGCCTATCACGCCGCCGAGCCGGGGCGGCCCTACCCGCCCATCCTGCTCGCCACCACGCGGCGGGACGACCGGGTGCACCCTGGCCACGCCCGCAAGATGGCCGCCAAGCTCCAGGCACTCGGGTACGATACCGGGTTCTACGAGCCGGAGGCCGGCGGGCACGGCTACGGGAAGGACAATGGCGAGGTCGCCAGCTTCTCCGCCCTCGGCGCCGCCTTCCTGCGGCGGGCGATCGGGTGGGAAGAGAACTGAAAAAAGGCCGGGGGAAGGAATTCCCCCGGACCCCCATCTTTCTTCTTAGAACTGCCGGTCAGGGCCGGGACGGGATCGCCCCGCAACGGCCGCCAGTTCCGCCTGGGCAGGGCAGCCCGACGAAAAGGATCAGAGCGGCTTCAGGTTGGTGGCGGCGGCCTTGCCGCGCTCCATGACAACCTCGTAGCTCACCTTCTGGTTCTCGTTCAGCCCCTGCAGGCCGGCCTTCTGCACGGCGGTGATGTGCACGAACACGTCCTTCCCGCCATCGGAGGGAACGATGAAGCCGAAGCCCTTGGTCGCGTTGAACCACTTCACGGTGCCAGTCGCCATGCGACGCCACTCCTTGTTCGCATTGGCCGGGCAGGAGCGCCCGAGCCGATAACCCAGCCGGCGTCCCGGGACGGCTTGAAGAGCGACCGGGTCTCCGGAGGCACGGCAAGGCGAGCGGAAGCGTCTGGCGCGGATAGTGGGGCAGATCGTTTCTGAACTGTCAACGCAAACCGGAAAACGGCCAGCCGGATACGCAACGAAAAAAGGGGCGGCCCCTGCGGGCCGCCCCCTTGCCTTCCGGCGGGACCTGATCCGGGAGGATCAGAAGTCCATGTCGCCGCCCATGCCGCCCATGCCGCCCGGGCCACCGGCCGGAGCCTTCTTCTCAGGACGCTCGGCGATCATCGCCTCGGTCGTGATCAGCAGGGAGGCGATGGAGGCCGCGTCCTGCAGGGCGGTGCGGACCACCTTGGTCGGGTCGATGATGCCGGCCGCGACCAGGTCCTTGTACTCGTCGAGCTGGGCGTCGTAGCCGTACTCGTAGGTGCTGTCGCGCAGGACCTCACCGGCGATCACGGCGCCGTCCTTGCCGGCGTTCTCGGCGATCTGCTTCAGCGGCGCCTGGATCGCGCGGCGCACGATCTCGATGCCGACCTGCTCGTCGTTGTTCAGGCCCTTGAGGTCGGCCAGCTTCAGCGAGGCGCGCAGCAGGGCCACGCCACCACCGGGGACAATGCCTTCCTCGACGGCCGCACGGGTCGCGTGCAGGGCGTCGTCGACGCGGTCCTTGCGCTCCTTGACCTCAACCTCGGTGCTGCCACCGACGCGGATCACGGCGACGCCACCGGCCAGCTTGGCCAGGCGCTCCTGCAGCTTCTCGCGGTCGTAGTCCGAGGTGGTCTCCTCGATCTGCGCCTTGATCTGCTCCACGCGGCCCTCGATGTCGGACTTCTGGCCGGCACCGTCGACGATCGTGGTGTTCTCCTTCTCGATCCGGACCGTCTTGGCCTGGCCGAGCATGGCG
Source organism: Roseomonas sp. TS2 (assembly GCF_058833935.1). Classification (NCBI taxonomy): domain Bacteria; kingdom Pseudomonadati; phylum Pseudomonadota; class Alphaproteobacteria; order Acetobacterales; family Roseomonadaceae; genus Roseomonas; species Roseomonas sp. TS2. The sequence continues at coordinate 5,073 of NZ_JCACVY010000025.1, forward strand.
AGCGTCACGGTCTCGAGCTTGATGCCGAGGTCCTCGCTGATCACCTGGCCACCGGTCAGGATCGCGATGTCCTCGAGCATCGCCTTGCGGCGGTCACCGAAGCCCGGGGCCTTCACGGCGGCGATCTTCAGGCCACCGCGCAGCTTGTTGACGACCAGGGTGGCCAGGGCCTCGCCCTCGACATCCTCGGCCACGATGATCAGCGGGCGGCCCGACTGGACCACCGTCTCCAGCAGCGGCAGCATCGGCTGCAGCTGGGACAGCTTCTTCTCGTGGATCAGGATGTAGGGGTTCTCGAGCTCGGCGATCATCTTCTCCGCATTCGTGATGAAATACGGGGAGACGTAGCCGCGGTCGAACTGCATGCCCTCGACGACGTCCAGCTCGGTCTGGATGCCCTTGGCTTCCTCGACCGTGATGACGCCCTCGTTGCCGACCTTCTCCATCGCGTGGGCGATCATCTCGCCGATCTCGGTCTCGCCATTGGCGGAGAGCGAGCCGACCTGAGCGACCTCGGCGGAGGTGGTGATCTTGCGGGTCTTGGACTTCAGGTCCTCGACGATGACGGCAACCGCCTTGTCAACGCCGCGCTTCAGGTCCATCGGGTTCAGGCCGGCGGCCACGGCCTTGGCGCCCTCGCGGATGATGGCCTGGGCCAGCACGGTCGCGGTGGTGGTGCCGTCGCCGGCCAGGTCGTTCTGCTTCGAGGCCACTTCGCGCACCATCTGCGCGCCCATGTTCTCGAACTTGTCGGCCAGCTCGATTTCCTTGGCGACCGTCACACCGTCCTTGGTGATGCGGGGCGCGCCGAAGGACTTGTCGATGACGACGTTGCGGCCCTTCGGGCCCAGCGTCACCTTCACGGCGTCGGCCAGAATGTCCACACCGCGCAGCATGCGCTCGCGGGCGGGAGCGCCGAACTTGACGTCCTTAGCAGCCATGGTTCTCTACCTCGTCAGATCTGTTGGGAAGAAGATGGGGTCCGCAGGCCGAAATCAGGCCGCGATCACGCCCATCAGGTCGGATTCCTTCATGATCAGCAGCTCTTCGCCGCTGATCTTGACCTCGGTGCCGGACCACTTGCCGAACAGGACGCGGTCGCCGACCTTGACGTCCAGGGCGACGACGACGCCCTGCTCGTTGCGCGCACCGGAACCGACGGCGACGATCTCGCCTTCCATCGGCTTCTCCTTGGCGGTGTCGGGGATGATGATACCACCCGCGGTCTTCTCCTCGGCGGTCAGCCGGCGGACGACGACGCGGTCATGCAGCGGACGAAACTTCATATGGCCCTCTCCTGACGCCCTGTGTGGCGCATTCAGCGACGGTTGCCTCGGCCGGCGGGCAAGCCTGTTAGCACTCACCCCCGGCGAGTGCTGACGATCTAGGGAAGAGTCCAAGCCACGTCAAGCAGCAAGCAGCACTCTTTGGCGATGAGTGCTAAGACACTGTTTGCGCAGGATTTTTCTTGCAGCCCCCTGTCACCCGCATGTCATGCTCCGGCACCCGAGGAGGGGAATCAGACTGGCCCGGCAGGCCGGGCCGCACCAGAACGGAGAGGAGTGCCCATGCTGCTGCGGGATATCGAAGCCTTCGTCCGCATTCCGGACTGGCGGCTGACCACGGCCGAGATCCTCTACCACCTGCCCGACCATCCGGGCCTGCTGCAGAGCTTCGTCTGGCAGAAGGTGGACCAAGCGCCCCGCTTCCCGGAGCTGCACCGCTTCCTCGACTTCTGGCAGCGCGAGATCCAGGGGCCGCTGCACTCGGTGCGGGTGGCCTCCAGCGCCCTCGCCCGCCCGGCCGAGTTCCGCTACGCCGCCGGGCAGTTCACCCTGCACTGACACGCGCTGCCGGGGCGGCCGGAAGGCCGCCTCACAGCACGGCCAGCAGCACCGCCAGCGTCGCCACCGAGAGGATGGTGGAGAGCAGCACCGTGGCACCCGAGCGCTCCGCCCCCGCGGCATAGCGGCGGGCCAGGAAGAAGGCGTTGGCCCCCGTCGGCATGCCGGCCGCCAGCACCGCCACGGAAAGCGACAGCGGCGGCAGGCCCAGCAGCCGCCCCATCAGCCAGACCAGCAGCGGCATCAGCAGCAGCTTCAGCGCGGTGCAGAGCAGCGCCGAGGGCCAGTCCCGCCGCGCATCGAAGGCCACCAGGCTGGCACCGAGGCAGAACAGCGCCACCGGCGGCCCGGCCATGCCCGTCATCTCCAGGAAGCGCCGCGCCACCGGCGGCACCTCCAGCCCCGACTGGTAGATCACCAGCCCGGCCAGCACCGCCAGCACCACCGGGTTCCGCAGCACCGAGAGGAAGGTGGAGCGGGCGATGGCCAGGACCGGCGCGCGGGCATTGTGCGCGATCTCCCCCACCACCGTGCCGAGCGGCAGCAGGATCAGCGAATGCAGGCCGAGGATGGCCAGGAGCTGCGCCAGCCCCGCCTGGCCATAGGCGGCGATGACCAGCGGCACGCCGATCATGGCCGTGTTGCCGAAGGCGGCGTTGAGCGCGAAGGTGCCGCCCTCGTCCAGCTTCATCCCCAGCGCCAGCCGGCCCAGCAGCAGCGCCAGCGCATAGGCGGCGAGGCAGCCGCTGAAGAAGGCCAGCGCCGTCGCGCCGCCATTGGGGTGCGGCATGGTGGCGCCGTTCAGCAGCAGGCAGGGCATGGCGAGGCGGAAGACGAAATCCGTCATCCCCCGCAGCCCCTCCTCCGAGATCCAGCGGCGGCGCGCGGAGAGGTAGCCGATGCCGATCATCACGAAGATCGGCATCACGACATTCAGCAGCATGGACATGGAAATGCCTCCGCGCGCGGCGCCCGGCGCGGGCCGGGCCGCCGCCGGGTCACGGGCGCAGCAGGCCGTCGATGAAGCCGGGCAGCCAGGGCTGCCGTGCCCGCGCGCTGCGCGCGGCATGGATGATGGCGCGCACCTCCGCCACGGTCTCGTGGAAGTCGGTGTTCACCAGGACATGGTCGAAATCGGCCCAGTGGCTGATCTCGTCGCGGGCGGCCTGCATGCGTCGGGCAATCTCTTCGGCGGAATCCTGGCCCCGGCCATGCAAGCGCCGTTCCAACTCCTCCAGGCTCGGCGGCAGCAGGAACACGCTCACCACATCCCCCGGCAGCGCCCGGCGCAGCAACAGGTGGCCCTGCCAGTCGATGTCGAACATCACGTCCCGGCCCGCCGCCAGCGCCTCCTCCACCGGGGCGCGCGGCGTGCCGTAGCGGCGGCCGAAGACATGGGCGCTCTCCAGCATCTGGCCGGCCGCCTCCATCGCCTCGAACTCGGCCTGGCTGCGGAAGAAGTAGTGCACCCCCTCCTGCTCGCCCGGGCGCGGCGCGCGGGTGGTGGCGCTCACGGAGAGGCGCAGCGCCGTCTCGCGCTCCAGCAGGGCGCGGCTGACGGAGGACTTGCCGGCCCCGGAGGGGGCGGAGAGCACGAGGCAGAGCCCGCGCCGGGAGATACGGTTCATTCGACGTTCGCCGCCTGCTCGCGCAGCCGCTCGATCGCGGCCTTGAGGTCCAGGGAAAGCCGGGTCAGCGCCAGGCTGGCCGACTTCGCCCCCAGCGTGTTCGATTCGCGGCCGAATTCCTGCGTCAGGAACTCCAGCTTGCGCCCCACCGATTCGGCCGAGGCCAGCAGCGCCCGGGCGGCGCCCAGATGCGCGCCGAGCCGGTCCAGCTCCTCCCGCACATCGGATTTCTGCGCCAGCAGCGCCACCTCGGCGGCCAGCCGCTCCTCCGGCACGCGGCTCTCGCCCTCCAGCAGCGCGGCCAGCGCGGCGGCGAGGCGGGCGCGGTGCGCGGCGGGCTGGGTGGCCGCCTCGGCGATGGCGGCGTCGCGCAGCGCGGCGATCTCGTCGAGCAGCGCCGCCAGGATCTCGCCCAGCCGCCCGCCCTCGGCCCGGCGCGCCTCCGCCAGCCCCTCCAGGGCGATGCCGAAGCCCTCCGCCAGGGCGGCGTTGCGGGCCTCCAGCTCGGCCTCGGCCGGCTCGGCCGTCTCGGCGCGCAGCACGCCGGGCAGCGCCAGCACCGCCTCGGCGCGCGGGGCCGGGCAGCCGGGGATCTGCGCCGCCACCTCCAGCGCCAGCCGGATCGCCTGAGCCAGCGCCGCCGGGTCGGGCGTCAGGCGCGGTGCCCGCTCCTCGCGCTTCAGCGTCAGGGTGGCGGAGATGTTGCCGCGCCGGAAGCGCGACACGGCGGCGTCGCGCAGCTTCGCCTCCAGCGGGTCCAGCCCGGACGGCAGGCGGAGCCGGACATCCAGCCCGCGCCCATTGACGCTGCGCAGTTCCCACACGAAACCCGTGCCATCCGGCAGGGTGCCCGCGTGCCGGGCGAAGCCGGTCATCGACGAGAGAGCCATGCCCGGCCTTCTCTTCCCCTCCGCTTCAGGATGCAAGGCATGGCGAACACGCCCTGGCGACAGATCGCGCTGACCGGCGCCTCCTCCGGGCTGGGGCGGGCGCTGGCCCTGGCCTGCGCCGTCCCCGGCGCCACGCTGCACCTGGCCGCGCGCGACGCCGGGCGGCTGGCGGAGACCGCCGCCGCCTGCCGCGCCGCCGGCGCCACGGTGCGCGAGACGGTGCTGGACGTGCGCGACGCCGCCGCCTGCGCCGCCTGGATCGGGGCCATGCCGGGGATCGACCTGCTGATCGCCAATGCCGGCATCTCCGGCGGCACGGGCGGCGGCAGCGAGCCGGCGGAGCAGATCCGCGCCATCTTCGAGACCAACGTGACCGGCGTGCTGAACACCGCCCTGCCCGCCATGGCGCGCATGGCCGCGCAGCCGCCGGGCGCGGACGGGGTGCGCGGGCGGGTGGCGGTCATCGCCTCGGTGGCTGCCTTCTTCGCGGCGCCGGGGGCGGCGGCCTACTGCGCCAGCAAGTCGGCGGTGCAGCGCTGGGCGGAGGCGACCGACGCCACGGAGCGCGCCCGCGGCCTCCGCCTGCACGCCGTCTGCCCCGGCTACATCCGCACGCCGATGACGGCGGTGAACCGCTTCCCCATGCCCTTCATGCTGGAGCCGGAGGCGGCGGCGCGGCGCACCCTGGCGGGGATCGCCGCCGGGCGCACCCGCATCGCCTATCCCTGGCCGACCTATGCCCTGGCGCGGCTGGCCGGCGCGCTGCCGCTGCGGGTGCAGGCCCTGCTGGCCAGCCGCGTGCCGGCCAAGCCGGTCACGGGAGGATAAGGCCGGAGGCTCAGCGCCGCGTGGCCAGCCAGACGCCCAGCAGCACCACCGCGCCCCCCAGCGCCACGCGCGGCTCGGGGATCTCGGAGAGCAGGAAGGCGGCCACCAGCGCGGCGAAGGGCGGCTCCAGATAGCCCACCATCGCCGCCTCGGTGGCGCGCGCCCGGCGCAGCAGCAGCACGTAGAGCGAGAGCGGCACGGCGGAGGCGAACACCCCCAGCACCACCAGCGAGAGCCAGATGGAGGCCGGCTGCGCGAACCCGCCCGGCGCGCCGAAGGCCAGGCCCAGCGTGCCGGCGATCAGCACCGCCATCACCTGCTGGCCCATCACAAGCTGCCCCGCCTCCTCCGGCCTGGCCCAGCGCATGTAGACGGTGCCGGCGGCGTAGGAGGCGGCGGTGCCCAGCATCAGCAGCGCGGCGCCGAGGGTGGCGCCGCCATCCAGCGCCCGCGGCCCCAGGATGACGGCGATGCCGAGGAAGCCGAGGCCGAGCCCCAGCGCCATGCGCGGCCCCGGCCGCTCCTCCCGCATCAGGAAGAAGGCCATCACCCCCACCAGCAGCGGCGTGGCGGACTGGATCAGCGCCGCCGGCGCGCTCTCGATGTCGCGCAGCGCGAGCGCGGTCAGCACGTTGGGCAGCCAGCCATTCACCGTGCCGATGACCAGGATGTGCCGCAGGCTGCGCCGCCCCGGCCAGCGCAGCGCGCCGCGCCACCACAGGAACAGCCCCACCGCCAGCGCCGCGAAGACGCCGCGCGCCGTGGCCAGCGCCAGCGGCGGCATCACCCCCGCCACATGCCGCATCAGCGGGAAGGAGGAGCCCCAGAGCGCCGAGATCAGCAGCAGCTCCGCCCAAAGCCGGGCACGGCTCAATGGCGGCATGGCCGGGCACGGCCCAGCGGCGGCACGGCCGCGTGCGGCTCAGCGGCCACGCGTCACGGCCGGGCGCCGCGCTGCCGCTCGATCGCCCGCCAACGGGCGACGTTGCGGTTGTGCTCCTCCAGCGTGCGGGCAAAGGCATGGCCGCCATTGCCATCGGCCACGAAGTAGAGGGCATCCGTCGCCTGCGGGTTCAGCACGGCGCCCAGCGATTCGAGCCCCGGGCTGGCGATCGGCCCCGGCGGCAGGCCGCGGATGCGGTAGGTGTTGAAGGGATGGTCCCGCTCCAGGTCGGCACGGCTGAGGGGCCGGTCGAGCACGCCGCCATCGGCCGCGGCATAGGCCACGGTGGGGTCGGATTGCAGCGGCATGTTGCGCTTCAGCCGGTTGATGAACACGCCGGCCACCTGGCCGCGCTCCTCCGGCATCCCCGTCTCCCGCTCGACGATGGAGGCCAGCACCAGCGCCTCGCGCGGCGAGGCCAGCGGCAGCCCCTCGGCGCGGTCCTTCCACAGCCGCTCCAGCGCCTCGCGCATGGCGGCGCCGGCGCGGCGCGCCACGGCGGCGCGCGTGTCGCCCCAGCTATAGGCATAGGTCTCGGGCAGCAGCTCGCCCTCGTCGATCACCGGCATCTCGCCGGTCAGCCCCTCGGCCTGCTCCAGCAGCGTGGCCATCTGCCGGGCGGTCAGCCCTTCCGGCAGGGTCAGGCGGCGCTGCACGGGGCGGGCGTTGCGCAGCACCGAGACCACCTCGCGCAGCGAGCCCTGCGCCGGGAAGAGGTATTCCCCCGCCCGCAGCGGTCCCTCGTCGCGCGTCAGCCACACGCCGGCGGCGAACAGGCGGGGGTCACTTATGGCCCCCCGCTCGGCCAGCAGCGCGCCGATCGCCTCGGTGCCGCCGCCGCGCGGCACCACGATGGCGGTGGGCGCCGGCAGCGGCCCGGGCGAGACCCAAGCCTCGCGCGCCCACCAGGCGCCGCCGCCCGCCAGGGCCAGGAGCACCAGCAGCACAGCCAGGAAGATTCGCATGGAGGAGGAGCCTTTGTCGGATTGGCCGGAGCGGAGGCCCGGCGAAGGGGCAAAGGCTGGGGGAGGAGCGGATCTTCCCCCAGAAGCCGCGCCGCCGCGCCGGGATGGCGCGGCGGCGCGGGGTTAGGGCGCCTTGCGGAACAGGATCGAGGCGTTGGTGCCGCCGAAGCCGAAGCTGTTCGACAGCGCGATCTCGATGTTGCGCTGCTGCGGCTGCAGCGCCACCCGGTCGATCACGCTCTCCCGCGAGGGCTTGTGCAGGTTCAGCGTGGGCGGCGCCACGCCGTCGCGGATGGCGAGGATCGAGAAGATGCCCTCCACCGCGCCGGCCGCGCCGAGCAGGTGCCCGATGGCCGACTTGGTGGACGACATGGCCAGGCCCTTGCAGGCCTCGCCGAACAGCTTCTCCACCGCCTCCAGCTCCAGGTCGTCGCCCATCGGCGTCGAGGTGCCGTGCGCGTTGACGTACTGGATCTGGTCCGGGGTGATGCCGGCGTTCTTCAGCGTCGCCCGCATCGCCCGGTAGGCGCCGTCATGGCCCTCCGCCGGAGCGGTGATGTGGTAGGCGTCGCCCGACATGCCGTAGCCGATGACCTCGGCGTAGATCTTGGCGCCACGCTTCTTCGCGTGCTCGTATTCCTCGAGCACCACCACGCCGGCGCCCTCGCCCATGACGAAGCCGTCGCGGCCCTCGTCCCAGGGGCGGGAGGCTTCGGTGGGGGTGTCGTTGAAGCCGGTGGACAGGGCGCGGGCGGCGCAGAAGCCGGCCATGCCGATGTCGCAGATCGCCGCCTCGGTGCCGCCGGCCACCATCACGTCGGCATCGCCGAGGGCGATGAGGCGCGCCGCGTCGCCCAGCGCGTGCACGCCGGTGGCGCAGGCGGTGACCACCGCGTGGTTGGGGCCCTTGAAGCCGTAGCGGATCGAGACGTGGCCGGAAGCCAGGTTGATCAGCGCCGAGGGGATGAAGAAGGGCGACAGCCGCCGCGACTTGCCCTGCGCCACCATCTGCGCGTTCTCGGCGATCGTCGGCAGGCCGCCGATGCCGGAGCCGATCATCACGCCGGTGGCGTTCCGGTCATCCTCCGACTCCGGCACCCAGCCGGAATCCTCCACCGCCTCCACCGCCGCCACGAGGGCGAACTGGATGAAGCGGTCCATCTTCTTCTGGTCCTTGACCGGGATCCACTCGTTGAAGTCGAGCTTCCCCTCGGTCTTGGAGCCGGTCGGCACCTCGCCGGCGATCCGCGCCGGCAGGTCTTTCGCGTCGAACAGGCGGATCGGGCCGATGCCGCTCTCGCCCGCCAGCATCCGCTGCCACACATTCGCGACGCCGACGCCGAGAGGGCAAGCAATGCCCATCCCGGTGACGACGACGCGACGCGGCGTCGTCAGAGAACCAAACACGCGTTATCTCCCCCTGGCGTCCACGGCAGCGTCCATCGGGGCATGCCCGGAGGCATCCCCTTGGGCGTTCCCTGGGTGGCGCGGATGGAAGGCCTTCAGGCGGCCTTCTGCGCCTCGATGTAGTCGATCGCGTCCTTCACGGTCGTGATCTTCTCGGCGGCGTCGTCCGGGATCTCGACCCCGAAAGCCTCCTCGAACGCCATCACCAGCTCGACCGTGTCGAGGCTGTCAGCGCCCAGGTCGTCGATGAACGACGCCTCGGCGGTAACCTTGGCCTCTTCGACGCCGAGGTGCTCGACAACGATCTTCTTCACCTTCTCGGCGGTATCGCTCATCGCCCGAGTCTCTCCTGCTTGCAGACGCTGCCGGCGCTCCGGGTGGGGACAATCCCCGCCCTCGGCCCGCGCGGCATTAACATGGAAGCAGGCCGGGGAACAGATTTCCCGGCCCGCCGTTTCAGCTCATCGCCATCCCGCCGTTCACATGCAGGGTGGCGCCGGTGACCCAGCCCGCCTCGTCCGATGCCAGATAGGCAACGGCGGCGGCGATGTCAGCGGCCTCGCCCATCCGGCCCAGCGGAATCCGCTCCATCAGGCGCGTTTTCTGCTGTTCGTTCAGGGCGTCCGTCATCGGCGTCCGGATGAAGCCGGGCGCCACGACGTTCACGGTGATGCCGCGGCTGGCCAGTTCCTGGGCGAGCGACTTGCTCATGCCCACGAGTCCGGCCTTGGCCGCCGCATAATTCGCCTGCCCCGGGTTGCCGGTGGTGCCGACGATCGAGGCGATGGAGATGATGCGCCCCGCGCGGCGCTTCATCATGCCGCGCATGGCGGCCCGCGCCAGGCGGAAGGGGGCCGAGAGATCGACCTCCAGCACATCCGCCCAATCCTTGTCGGACATGCGCATGGCCAGCCCGTCGCGGGTGAAGCCGGCATTGTTCACCAGGATGTCGAGCCGGCCGAGCTCCGACTCCACCCGCTCCACCAGCGCCTGCGGCGCGGCGGGGTCGGAGAGGTCGGCGGGCGCCACCAGCGCGCCCTCGCCCAGTTCGGCCGCCAGCTCCGCCAGCACCGCCTCGCGCGTGCCGGAGAGGGCGACCTTCGCCCCCTGGCGGTGCAGCGCCCGGGCGATCTCGGCGCCGATTCCACCGGTGGCGCCGGTCACCAGCGCCACTTTTCCTTGCAGGCCGAACATCGCTCTCAGCTCCTTCCCGGGACGCGGGCCGTCAGAGGGTCTTGAGGAAGGCTTCGATCTCGGCGGGCCCGCCCACCGACATCGCCTGCGCCTCGGGCGCCAGCCGCTTCATCAGCCCGGTCAGCACCTTGCCGGCGCCGATCTCGACGAAGCGGTCGCAGCCGAGGCCGGCCATGGTGGCCACGCATTCGCGCCAGCGCACCGTGCCGGTCACCTGCCGCACCAGCAGCTCGCGGATCTCGACCGGGTCGGTCGCCTTGGCGGCGGTGACGTTGGCCACCACCGGCACCAGCGGCGGGCGCAGCTCGGCCAGCGCCAGGGCCTCGGCCATGGCGTCGGCGGCGGGAGCCATCAGCGCGCAGTGGAAGGGGGCGGAGACGGGCAGCAGCATGGCGCGCTTGATGCCGGCCTCCTTGGCCAGCGCCACCGCGCGCTCCACCGCGCCGCGGTGGCCGGAGATCACCACCTGGCCGCCGCCATTGTCGTTGGCGGCCTCGACCACCTCGGTGGCGCCCTCCGGCGTCTCGGCGGCGCGGGCGCAGATCTCCTGCGCCTGGGCCATCTCGGCGCCGAGCAGCGCGGCCATGGCGCCCATGCCGGCCGGCACCGCCTTCTGCATCGCCTCGCCGCGCAGGCGCAGCAGGCGGGCGGCGGTGGGCACGTCGAAGGTCTGCGCGGCGGCCAGCGCGCTGTACTCGCCGAGCGAGTGGCCGGCGACCAGCGCCACCCGCTCCTTGAGGACGAAGCCGCCCTCCTGCTCCAGCACCCGCAGCACGGCCATGCTCACGGCCATCAGCGCGGGCTGGGCGTTGGCGGTCAGCGTCAGCTCCTCCGCCGGCCCCTCGAACATCAGCCGGCTGAGGCTCTGCTTCAGCGTCTCGTCCACCGCCTCGAACACCTCGCGGGCGGCGGGGAAGGCCTCGGCCAGCTCTCGGCCCATGCCGATGGCCTGGCTGCCCTGGCCGGGGAAGACGAAGGCGATCGACATGGCGGTGCTGGCGTCCTCATGCATTCTTGGCGTCATGGGCGGCGAGGCGCCGGGCATCCGGCTCGCCACGCCCCCAGGGCCCGGTCCATGAATGGTCCGTGAAGCCGCGCGGGGTAACGGGGCGGCACGGGGCTGTCAACGCCGCAACGCCGCGGCGGGCGCTTGGCCCTGGACTCGGGCGCCGGAATGTGGTCTACGCCGCCTCCCCTGCCGGGCGCGCGAGGCATCGCGCCCGGCTATGCCCGTTTGCGCCCTCCGGCATGGGTCGGTGCGGCCCCGGGCTGAGACAGCCACAGGGAGATCCCATGCCGCTGTATGAGACCGTGCTCATCGCACGTAACGACCTGACGCAGGCGCAGGTCGAGGCCATCGCCGACCAGGTCGCCACGACCATCACCGAAGCCGGTGGCGAGGTGAAGAAGCGGGAATACTGGGGCCTTCGGGGCCTGGCCTACCGCATCAAGAAGAACCGCAAGGGGCACTACATGCTCCTCGGCCTGGACTGCCCGGCGGCCGCCGAGCAGGAGGCGGCGCGTCAGCTCGGCCTCAACGAGGACGTGCTGCGCCACATGACGATCCGCGTCGAGGCGATCGACGCCGAGGCGCCGTCCGCCATCCTGGCCAAGCGTGGCGACGACCGTGAGCGCGACCGTGGCTTCCGCGGCCCCCGCCCGGCCGCCGGCCGCTTCTCGTCGGGCCGCCGCGAGCGGAACGACGACCGCGAGGAGTATCGCGCCCGCTCGCGCGACGATTCCGACAACGCTGGCGGCGAGGAGTAATCGATCATGTCCGAGACCAACACCGACGTGAACATCGCCGCCCGCCGCCCCGCCGTGGGCGCCCGCCGGCCGTTCTACCGCCGCCGCAAGTCCTGCCCGTTCTCGGGGCCCAACGCGCCGAAGATCGACTACAAGGACGTGCGCCTGCTCTCCCGCTTCCTGAGCGAGCGCGGCAAGATCGTCCCCTCCCGGATCACCGCCGTGTCGGGGAAGAAGCAGCGCGAGCTGGCCAACGCCATCAAGCGCGCCCGCTTCCTGGCCCTGCTGCCCTACGTCATCAACGACTGAGCGCAGCGGACGGGATGACGGACTGAGCGACGGATCGGCGCCGCGGCCATGAGCGACCCTCGGGGCACCTCCCGGACCGGCCTGACCAACGACCCCCGCCTGCTGGCGGGGGCGGCGGGCGGGCTCGTCTCGGCCTTCGCGGCGCTGTGGGCGTTCCACGGCCTGCCGGTGGGCATGGGGCTGTTCTGGCTCTCGCCGCTGCCGCTGTTCCTGGCGGGCCTCGGCTTCGGCCGGGCCGCCATGGGCATCGCGGTGGCGGTCGGCGCCTTCAGCCTCCTGCTGGTGACGCCGGGCCTGCTGCCGGTGCTGCTCTGGCTCGGCGTCTACGGCGTGCCGGCGATGCTGCTGCTGGGCAGCGGCCTGCAGCCCGGGCCGCGCATCGACCTGACGCTGCCGCTGGTGCTGCTCGGCCTGTGGCCGGCGCTGCTGACGCTGCTGGCCGCCTTCCTGGCCGGCGCGGAAGGTGGCCTGGAGGCCGCGCTGCGCAATGCCGTGCAGATCGGGCTGGACCGCATGGGCGCCGAGGCGCCGGATGCGGTGGTGGACCAGATCGTGCGGCTGAAGGCGGCGGCGCTGGCGCTGTGGATCGGCCTGGCGCTGCTGGCCAACGCCGCTGGCGCGCAGGGCTTCCTGCAGCGGCGCGGCCTGGCGCTCGCGCCGGCGCCGCGCTGGCGCGCCGCCCGGCTGCCGCGCTGGTACCCGGCGCTGCCGGCGCTCGCGGCGGTGGCCTGGCTGCTGGCCGACCCGGCCGCGGAGCTGCTGCCGCTGTCGCTGTGCCTGGTGCTCTCCGTGCCGCTGCTGCTGCAGGGGCTGGCCGCCATGCACACGCGGCTGGCGCGCGTCAGCTTCCGGCTGCCGCTGCTGATCCTGCTCTATGTCCTGCTTCTCGTCTTCAGCCTGCCGGGCGCCCTGATCCTTGTGGCGCTCGGCCTCCTCGAACAGTACGGGCGCCGCAACCCGCCCGCCAACATGTGAGATCGGGGTTACACCGATGATCGAAGTCATCCTGATGCAGCGGGTCGACAAGCTCGGCCAGATGGGCGAGCTGGTGAAGGTCCGCCCGGGCTACGCCCGCAACTTCCTGCTGCCCAAGGGCAAGGCGATCCGCGCCAACAAGGACAACCTCGCCCGCTTCGAGCGCGAGCGCGTCCAGCTCGAGGCGCAGAACCTGAAGCGCCGCGAGGAAGCCGAGCGCATCGCCGAGCGGATGGACGGCCTCACCGTCGTCATCATCCGCCAGGCGGGCGAGTCCGGCGGCCTGTACGGCTCCGTCTCCGGCCGCGACATCGCGGACGCGGCGAAGGAAGCCGGCCTGACCGTCTCCCGCAGCCAGGTGCTGCTGGAGCAGCCGATCAAGACGCTGGGCCTCACCACCGTCCGCGTCGAGCTGCACCCGGAGGTGCTCCTGCCGCTGACCGTCAACGTCGCCCGCTCGGTCGAAGAGGCCGACAAGCAGGCGCGCGGCGAGGACCTGCGCGCCGAGCAGCAGGCCGAGGAGGAGAGCCTGGAGGCCGAGCTGGCCGCCGAGCTGTCCGAGCTGGGCGCCGCGAGCGAGGACTGATCCCGCCCCCCGGCCTGCCGGCCGGAGGATGGAAACCGGAAAGGGCGCCCCCTGGGGCGCCCTTTCTGCGTTTCCGGCCCGCTTCCGCATTGTCCCGCTCCCGTCCGCGTGACTGGACAGGTCAGCGAAGGAGACCCAACCATTTCGCCGCTGGGGTTGATGGAGGGCTCGGACGATGCTGTTCGATCGCGTTCTGTCCCGCATGATCCGCTGCGGGACCCTGACGGTCCGCTATCCGGATGGCCGGATGCGCCTTTATCGCGGCACCGATGGCCCGGGCGACGGCGGCCCCCGGGCCGGCCTTGTGGCCGGCATGCACATCCGCACCCCCCGCGCGCTGCGCCGGCTGCTGCTGAATCCCGGCCTGGGCTTCGGCGAGGCCTACATGGATGGCGAGATCGCGCCGCTGGACTGCTCCCTCTACGCGCTGGCGGACCTGCTGGTGCTGAACATGATGGCGCATGGCCACCCGGCCGAGACGCTGATGGAGAAGCTGCGCTGGCTGCGCCGGCACATCGACCAGCTCAACCCCGCCGGCCGCGCGCGCCGCAACGTGGCGCACCACTACGATCTCAACAGCCGCCTCTACGCCCTCTTCCTCGACCGCGACCGGCAGTATTCCTGCGCCTACTTCGCCACCGGGCAGGAGACGCTGGAGGAGGCGCAGCTGGCCAAGAAGCGCCACATCGCCGCCAAGCTGAAGCTCGACCGGCCTGACCTCGAGGTGCTGGACATCGGCTGCGGCTGGGGCGGCATGGCGCTGCACCTGGCGCGGGAGCACGGGGCGCGCGTCACCGGCATCACCCTCTCCACCGAACAGCTGGCGGTGGCGCGCGGCCGCGCCGCCGAGGCGGGGCTGGACGGCCGCGTCCGCTTCGAGCTGATGGACTACCGGGACTGGACCCGGCCGGTGGACCGCATCGTCTCGGTCGGCATGTTCGAGCATGTCGGCATCGACCATTACCGCCGCTTCTTCCGCACCCTGAAGGGGGCGCTGAAGCCGGACGGGGTGGCGCTGGTGCACGCCATCGGCCGCAGCGACGGGCCGGGCAGCACGAATCCGTGGATCAGCAAGTACATCTTCCCCGGCGGCTACTCCCCCGCCCTCTCCGAGGTGCTGCCGGCGGCGGAGCGGTCCGGCCTCTGGGTGACGGATATCGAGATCCTGCGCCTGCACTACGCGCAGACGCTCGCCCACTGGCGCCGCCGCTTCGCCGCCAACCGCGACGCCATCCAGAGCCTCTATGACGAGCGCTTCTGCCGCATGTTCGAGTTCTACCTCGTGGGCTCGGAGCTGGCCTTCCGCCGCATGGGGCACATGAACTGGCAGCTGCAGCTCACCCGCGACGTCGGCACCCTGCCGCTGACCCGGGACTACATGGCGCAGGCCGAGGCGGAGGCGCGGGCGCGCCACCCGGCCGAGGCCGCCGGCCCGGCGGAGCCGGGGGCGGAACGGCACGATTCGCCGGTCAGCCTGCGGCGCAAGGGCTGAAGGGGCCGGCAGGAGGAATCGCTGGCGGGGCTGCCGCCGCCGCCGTGTCCTGCCGGTGACAGCCGCGTATCATCCCCGCTATCCACAGCCCGGGCCTCGCACAGCCCGGGCGGGAGGGGCTAGATTGGCCCCATGAACAGCGTACCCCCGCCCGGCGAAGTGCTCGGCCTCTCGCAGCGCCTGCCACCCTCGAACCTGGAGGCGGAGCAGGCCCTGCTCGGCGCGCTGCTGGCCAACAACAAGGCCTATGAGCGCGTCTCCGAATTCCTGGCGCAGGAGCATTTCGCCGATGCCCTGCACGGCCGCATCTTCGCCGCCATCCAGCGCCGCATCGAGGCCGGCCAGCTGGCCGACGCCGTCACGCTGCGCGCCGAGTTCGAGCATTCCGGCCTGCTCGACGAAGTGGGCGGCGCCGGCTACCTGGCCAAGCTGCTCGGCGCCATGGTCGGCATCATCAATGCCGGCGAGTACGGCAAGGTCATCCATGATTGCTGGCTGCGCCGGCAGCTGATCGACCTCGGCGAGACGGTGGTGAACCGCGCCTTCGGCGCCGATGCCGAGCTGGAGGCGCGCGAGCAGCTGGAGGCGGCCGAGCAGGCGCTGTTCGACCTCGCCAAGGATGGCGGCTCGGAGGGCGGCTTCGTCACCTTCAGCCGGGCGCTGACCGATGCGGTGAGCATGGCCGAGAAGGCCTTCACCAGCGGCGGCGGCGTCTCCGGCCTGCCTTCCGGCCTGCGCGACCTGGATGCCAAGACCGGCGGCCTGCACCCCTCCGACCTCGTCATCCTCGCCGGCCGCCCCGGCATGGGCAAGACGGCGCTGGCCACCAAGGTCGCCTTCGGCGCCGCCAAGTCCCTGCTGCGCGACGCCGAGGACGAGCACGGGCCGGGCGCGGTGCCGAAGGGCGGCTGCGCCATCTTCTCGCTGGAGATGAGCGCCGACCAGCTCGCCACCCGCCTCCTCTCCGAGGAGAGCCGCGTCTCGGGCGACCGCATCCGCCGCGGCGAGATCCAGCAGCGCGACTTCGACCGCTTCGTCGAGGTCAGCCGCGAGCTCGCCCGCCTGCCGCTGTTCATCGACGACACGCCCGCCATCACCATCTCGGCCATGCGCACCCGCTGCCGGCGCCTCAAGCGCACGCGCGGCCTCAACCTGATCGTGGTGGACTACCTGCAGCTGATGCGCCCCGCCGCCGGCAGCAAGCCGGAGAACCGGGTGCAGGAGATCAGCCAGATCACCCAGGGGCTGAAGGCCATCGCCAAGGAGCTGGCGGTGCCGGTCATCGCCCTCTCGCAGCTCTCCCGCCAGGTGGAGAACCGCGAGGACAAGCGCCCGCAGCTCTCGGACCTGCGCGAATCCGGCTCGATCGAGCAGGATGCCGACATGGTGATGTTCGTCTACCGCGACGACTACTACCTGAAGATGCAGGAGCCGAAGCAGACCAACTTCGACAACGCCGAGAAGTACGAGGCGGCCCTGGCCAGCTGGAAGGACCGCATGGAAAAGGCCTACAACCGCGCCGACCTGATCGTCGCCAAGCAGCGCCACGGCCCCACCGGCACCATTCCGCTCTTCTTCGAGGCGGAGTTCACCCGCTTCGGCGATCTCGACATCGTGCACGGGGACATGCATGGCGGCAGCGATTACTGAGGCGGAAGCCGCCGCCTTCCCGGCCCGCGCCGCGGCGGATTTCGCGGGCGAGCTGGTGGTCGATCTCGGCGCCATCGCCGCCAACTGGCGCGACCTCGGCGCGCGGCACCCCTCCGGCCCGGTGGCGGGCGTGGTGAAGGCGGATGGCTATGGCCTTGGCGCCGCTCCCGTGGCGCGCGTCCTGGCTGATGTCGGCTGCCGGCATTTCTTCGTCGCGCAATTCTCCGAGGGGCTGGCGCTGCGGGAGGCCCTCGGCCACGGCCCGATGATCGCCGTGCTGGGCGGCTTCCCGCCCGGCGCCGATGCGGGCGCGGCCCTCACCCCCGTGCTGAACACGCCCGAGGATGTGGCGGCGGCCCGCGCCGCGGGGCTGCGCGGCGCCATCCTGCATGTGGACACCGGCATGGAGCGGCTCGGGGTCAACGCCGCCGAGCTGGCGGGGCTGGGCGGCCTCGCGGGCCTCGGCCTGCGCTACGTGATGACCCACCTGGCCTGCGCCGACGAGCCGGCGCATCCGCTGAACGCCGCCCAGGCCGTGCGCTTCGCCGCCGCGCGGGCGGCGCTGCCGGGGGTTCCGGCCAGCTTCGCCAATTCCTCCGGCCTGTTCCTGGGGCCGGACTTCGCCTCCGACCTCGCCCGCCCCGGCTGCGCCCTCTACGGCATCAACCCGGCGCCGGGCCGGCCGAACCCGATGCGGCAGGTGCTGCGCCTCACCATTCCCATCCTGCAGCTGCGCGACGTGCCGGCCGGCGCCACGGTCGGCTACGGCGCCACATGGACCGCGCTGCGGCAAAGCCGCATCGCCACCATTGCCGCGGGCTATGCCGATGGCTACCTACGGAGCCTGTCCAGCCGGGGCATCGGCATTCTCGCCGGTCGCCCTGTGCCGCTGGTGGGCCGGGTATCGATGGACCTCATCACTCTCGACGTGACGGATGTGCCGGAAGCCCGGCTGGGCGACAGGGTCGAGCTGATCGGCCCGGCGCAGACGCCGGATGCGGTGGCGGCGCTCGCCGGCACCATCGGCTACGAGATTCTCACTTCCCTCGGCGCCCGCTACCGGCGGCGCCACCTCGAGCCAGGCCGGCCTTCCGGCGCGGCGGCATGAAGCGGCGCGGCTGACTTGACCCTGATCCTGAACGTCCTGGCCGCCATCGGGCGCGGCGTGCTCGGCGCCTGCCGCGTCCTCGGCGCGGTGGTGCTGTTCGCCCTGGAGGGCGTCTCGCACATCCTCCGCCCGCCCTTCTATCCCCGGCTGATCGGCCGCGCCTTCGTCGAGATCGCCTATTTCTCGCTGCCGGTGGTGGCGCTGACGGCGGTGTTCACCGGCATGGTGCTGGCGCTGCAATCCTATTCCGGCTTCTCCCGCTTCGGCGCGGAGAGCGCCATCGCCAATGTGGTGGTGCTCTCCATCACGCGGGAGCTGGGGCCGGTGCTGGCGGGGCTGATGGTGGCGGGCCGCATCGGCGCCGCCTTTGCCGCCGAGATCGGCACCATGCGCGTCACCGACCAGATCGACGCGCTCACCACCCTCTCCACCAACCCGATGAAGTACCTGGTGGCGCCCCGCCTGCTGGCCGGCACCATCGCCATGCCGCTGCTGGTGGTCATCGCCGACATCCTGGGCGTCATGGGCGGCTGGCTGATCGGCACGGCGCAGCTCGGCTTCACCTCCGCCTCCTACCTCACCTCCACCCTGAACTTCCTGCAGCCGATGGACGTCATCTCCGGCCTGGTGAAGGCGGCGGTGTTCGGCTTCGTCATCACGCTGATGGGCTGCTACAGCGGCTACACCAGCCGCGGCGGCGCGCAGGGCGTGGGGGCTGCCACCACCACGGCGGTGGTCTCCTCCTCCATCCTCATCCTGGCGCTGGACTATATCCTGACGGCGGCGTTCTTCGGCTCATGAGCAGCACCCCGAAAATCCGCCTGCGCGGCCTGACCAAGCATTTCGGCGCCAAGACGGTGCTGGATGGCGTCGATCTCGACGTGGCGGCCGGCGAGGGCATGGTGGTCCTGGGCGGCTCCGGCTCGGGCAAGTCGGTCACCATCAAGTGCATCCTCGGCCTCATCACGCCCGATGCCGGCAGCATCGAGATCGACGGCCGCGACGTGCTCGCCATGCCACGCCGCGAGCGCGAGGCGCTGAACGACCGCATCGGCATGCTGTTCCAGAACGGCGCGCTGTTCGACAGCCTGCCCGTCTGGGAGAATGTCTGCTTCAAGCTGCTGGCGCAGAAGCGCATCACCCGCGCGAAGGCGCGGGACAAGGCGGCCGAGGTGCTGGCCCAGGTGGGGCTGGCCGCCAGCGTCGGCGACCTCTCCCCCTCCGAGCTCTCGGGCGGCATGCAGAAGCGCGTGGGCCTGGCCCGCGCCATCGCCGCCGAGCCGGAGATCATTTTCTTCGACGAGCCGACGACGGGCCTCGACCCCATCATGGGCGCGGTGATCGACGGGCTGATCGTGGATTGCGTCAAGCGCCTCGGCGCCACGGCGGTCTCCATCACCCACGACATGGCCAGCGCCCGCCGCATCGGCGACACGGCGGCGATGATCCACAAGGGCCGCATCGTCTGGACCGGCCCGGCCGCCACGCTCGGCCACAGCGGCAACGCCATGGTGGACCAGTTCGCCAACGGCTCCCGCGAGGGGCCGATCACCATGGAGCTGCGCAAGTAGGGCCAGGGGTGGGGCCCGCCCCCTCCCCTTCGTTCCCGGTTTGCCCCATATAGGGGGCATGGCCAAACCCACCGCCCGTTTCGTCTGCCAGAGCTGCGGCGCCATCGCGCCCAAATGGCAGGGCCGCTGCGATTCCTGCGGCGAATGGAACACCCTGACCGAGGAGGTGGTGGAGGTCCGCGCCCCCGGCCCCGCCGGCAAGTCGGCCGGCGGCCGGCGGGTGGAATTCGTCAGCCTCAAGGGCCGTGCCGCGCCGCCGCCGCGCACCGAGAGCGGCATGGCCGAGCTGGACCGCGTGCTGGGCGGCGGCTTCGTGCCCGGCTCGGTGGTGCTGGTGGGTGGCGACCCGGGCATCGGCAAGTCCACCATCCTGCTGCAGGCGGCGGCGCGCATCGCCAGCGCCGGGCGGCGGGTGCTCTACATCTCGGGCGAGGAGGCGATCGACCAGGTGCGGCTGCGGGCGCTGCGCCTCGGCCTCTCGGAAAGCCCGCTCGGCCTCGCCGCCTCCACCAGCCTGCGTGACATCGCGGCGACGCTGGAGGAGGAGAAGGAGGCCACCCTCGTCATCGTCGACTCGATCCAGACAGTGTGGCTGGACAGCCTCGACTCCGCCCCCGGCACGGTGAGCCAGGTGCGCGCCTGCGCCGCCGAGCTGACCCGGCTGGCCAAGACGCGCGGCTTCGCCGTGGTGCTGGTGGGGCATGTCACCAAGGAAGGCACGCTGGCCGGCCCGCGCGTGCTGGAGCACATGGTGGACGCCACCCTCTACTTCGAGGGCGACCGCGGCCACCAGTTCCGCATCCTGCGCGCGGTGAAGAACCGCTTCGGCGCCACCGACGAGATCGGCGTCTTCGAGATGACGGACCGTGGGCTGATGGAGGTGGCCAACCCCTCCGCCCTGTTCCTGGCCGAGCGGCGCGGCAACATCTCCGGCAGTGCCGTCTTCGCGGGGATGGAGGGGACGCGGCCGGTGCTGGTGGAGATCCAGGCGCTGCTCTCCCCCTCCGCCTCGGGCGGCTCGCCGCGGCGGCAGGTGGTGGGATGGGATTCGGGGCGGCTGGCCATGCTGATGGCGGTGCTCGAATCCCGCTGCCGCGTCAGCCTCGGGCAGAACGATGTCTACCTGAACATCGCCGGGGGCCTGCGCATCAACGAGCCGGCGGCCGACCTCGCGGTCGCCGCCGCCCTGGTCTCGGCCGCGACCGACCGCCCCACCGATCCGGGCATGGTGTTCTTCGGCGAGGTCGGCCTCTCGGGCGAGGTGCGGCAGGTGGCGCAGACCGACCTGCGCCTGCGCGAGGCCGCCAAGCTCGGCTTCCTGGCCGCCATGCTGCCGCGCCGCGTGGCGCGCGGCGGCCGCGCGGCCGCCGCGCATGACGGGCTGCGCCTGGCCGAGATCGGCCATCTGGCCGACCTCGTGGCGCCGCTCGCCGCCGCCGCGCCGGCGAAAAAGGAGAAGGCCAGGGAGAGGGCCCCCGAGAAGGCGGAGAAGCCGGCGGCGGAATGAGAGCCACCCGCCGCCGCCATTGCGTGACTCCCGCCCGGTGCTTGGCTATACGCTGCCCCCGATGACCTGGGTGGACGGCATTGTCCTCGCGGTGCTCGCCCTCTCGGCGCTCATCGCCTTCTTCCGCGGCCTGGTGCGCGAGGTGCTGGGCGTCGGCGCCTGGATCGGCGCGGCCCTGTTCGCCATCACCATCCTGCCGGGGCTGCGGCCGCTGGCCGTGGGCTACATCCAGCCCGAATGGCTGGCCGAGCTGATCGCCATCGGCGGCGCCTTCCTGCTGGCGCTTCTGGTGCTGAAGCTGCTCATCGCCTGGTTCGCCAACCGGGTGCGGGACTCCGTCCTCGGGGGTCTGGACCGCGCCCTCGGCATGGTGTTCGGCCTCGCACGGGGTGCTTTCCTGGTGGTCCTCGCCTATATCGTGGGCGGGCTGTTCCTCCCCGCCGTGGATCGCTGGCCGGAGCCGGTGCGCGAGGCGCGGACCCTGCCCGTGGTGGCGGATGCGGCGGCGGCGCTTGTCTCGCGCCTGCCACCGGAGTATCGCCCGCGACTTCCCGACCTGCCGCAGCGCAGCATGCCCAGCATGGACGAGCTGCTGCGACCCCCGGCCAGAGGCCGGACATGAGCACGCCGGCCCGAGGCCGGTAACGAGGATGCCGATGCAGCCCCTGCCCTCCACCAATCCCTGGGATGAAGACGACGGCTTCCATGAGGAATGCGGCGTCTTCGGCGTCTGGAATGCCACGGACGCGGCGGCGCTGACCGCGCTCGGCCTGCACGCCCTGCAGCACCGTGGGCAGGAGGCCTCGGGCATCGTCACCCTCTCCGAGGCGGGCGCCTTCCACGCCCATCGCGGCCTCGGCCTGGTGGGGGACATCTTCGGCGACGTGAAGGTGATGGCCGGCCTCAAGGGCCGCTGCGCCGTCGGCCACAACCGCTACGCCACCACGGGCGAGACGGCGCTGCGCAACGTGCAGCCGCTCTTCGCCGACTTCGAGTTCGGCGGCCTCGCCGTCGCGCACAACGGCAACCTGACCAACGCCGCCACGCTGAAGCGCGCGCTCGTCCGCCGCGGCTGCCTGTTCCAGAGCACCACCGATTCGGAGGTGTTCGTCCACCTCATCGCCATCAGCCTCTACGCCAATGTGGTGGACCGGCTGATCGACGCGCTGAAGCAGGTGCAGGGCGCCTACTCCCTGGTGGCGCTGCATGACGGCGCGCTGATCGGCGCGCGCGACCCGATGGGCGTGCGCCCGCTGGTGCTCGGCCGCCTCGGCGAGGGCGAGGGCGGCGCCTATGTGCTGGCCAGCGAGACCTGCGCCCTCGACATCGTCGGCGCCGAGTTCATCCGCGACGTCGAGCCGGGCGAGATCGTCGTCATCGACAATGGCGGGCTGCGCAGCATCAAGCCCTTCGGCCGCGGCCAGAGCCGCTTCTGCATCTTCGAGTACATCTACTTCGCCCGTCCCGACTCCGTCATGGAGGGCACGCCCGTCTATGGCACGCGCAAGCGCATCGGCGCCGAGCTGGCGCGCGAGAGCCATGTCGAGGCCGACGTGATCGTGCCGGTGCCGGATTCCGGCGTGCCCGCCGCCATGGGCTACGCCACCGAGAGCGGCATCCCCTTCGAGCTCGGCATCATCCGCAACCACTATGTCGGCCGCACCTTCATCGAGCCGACCGACCAGATCCGCCACCTCGGCGTGAAGCTGAAGCACAGCGCCAACCGGCCGATGATCGAGGGCAAGCGCGTCATCCTGGTGGACGACTCGATCGTGCGCGGCACCACCTCGCGGAAGATCGTCGAGATGGTGCGGCAGGCCGGCGCCAAGGAGGTGCACATGCGCATCTCCTCGCCGCCGACGACGCATTCCTGCTTCTACGGCATCGACACGCCGGAGCGGGACAAGCTGCTGGCCGCCAAGCACGATGTGGAGGAGATGGCCCGCATCATCGGCGCCGACAGCCTGGCCTTCATCTCTCTCGACGGGCTCTACCGCGCCCTGGGCCATGCGAAGCGCGACGCCGGCAACCCCGGCTATTGCGACGCCTGCTTCACCGGCGACTACGCCATTCCGCTGACCGACCTGGAAGGCCACCCCGAGCGCGTGCCCGCGCTGCTGGCGGCAAACGGCCAGTGAGCGCGGCGATGGCGGGGAAGCCGCTGGCCGGCCAGGTCGCCCTCGTCACCGGCGCCAGCCGCGGCCTCGGTGCCGCGCTGGCGCTGGAGCTGGCCCGGCGCGGCGCGCATTGCGTGCTGGTGGCCCGCACCCAGGGCGGCCTCGAGGAAACCGATGACGCCATCCGCGCGGAAGGCGGCAGCGCCACGCTGCTGCCCTTCGACCTGGCGGGCAAGGAAGCCGACAAGATCGACAGCTTCGGCCCCTCCCTGGTGGAGCGCTTCGGCCGGCTCGACATCCTGGCCCATGTGGCGGGCGCGCTGGGCAGCCTGACGCCCGTCGCGCATATCCAGCCGCGCGACTGGACGCAGCTTGTCGGCGTCAACATGAACGCCACCTGGCGGCTGATCCGCACCTGCGACCCGCCGCTGCGCGCGGCGCCGGCGGGCCGGGCGGTGTTCGTCACCACCGGCCGGGTGCAGCGCCCGAAGCCTTATTGGGGCCCCTACGGTGCCACCAAGGCCGGCATGGAGCATCTGGTGAAGACCTGGGCCATGGAGGTGGCGGAGAGCCGCCTGCGGGTGAACCTGTTCGACCCCGACGTGGTGGCCACCAAGATGCGCGCCCAGGCCATGCCGGGCGAGGACCCCGCCACCATCGCCCAGCCGGCCGATGTCGCCCCCGCCTTGGCCGATCTCTGCATGCCCGCCGAGACGCGCCAGGGCGAGACGGTGCTGTTCCGCCGCTGAAGGGGCCGCCGCCTGGGGGCGCCGCTACGCTCCGGTGAGCGGCGCCAGCGCGCGGCGCATCAGCGCGACCTCGCCCGCGCCATGCGCCAGCCGCTCCTCGCACACCCAGCCGAGCCGCGTGTAGAGCCGCTCGGCCGAACCCGTGTAGAGCCACAGCGTCGCCGCCCCCTGCTCCTGCGCCAGGGCCTGCACCGCCCGCACCAGCCGGCTGGCATGGCCCTGCCGGCGTGCCTCCGGCACCACGTAGAGGCCGGCGAGCCAGGGCGTCAGCAGCGGCCGCGCCTCCAGGTCGCCCGCCGCCAGCGAGGCGGTGCCGAGCGGCCGCCCCTCCGCCAGCAGCACCAGGCTCTGCGGCAGGGCGGGCGATGCCTGCGGCAGGGCCAGCATCGCCATCACCGCCTCCGGGCCGTGCCCCTGCGCCCGCCAGAAGGCCTCCCACAGCCAGGTGGCCACCTGCGGGGCCAGATCCGGCCGCCGGTTCAGGCTGACGATCTCGATGGTCATGCCGGCTCTTTCCTCCTTGCGGGGGCAGTACCGCCCCCTCGGCCTCGCGCCATCTTGACGCACAGGGGGTTCCGGGGCGAAATACGCAGCATGTTCGCCCCGATCATCATCAAGCGCATTACCAAGACGACCGCTCCGGCGGGGCGTCCTCTGGTGCATGCGCGGGTCGCCGCAGCATAAATCACCAGAAGGCCCCGCCGGAGACGGACGGGGCCAAAGCCGGACACGCCGGCGCCCGTCTCTCCCGGCACCACCGGACAGAGACCCCATGCTCACCCTTCAAGACCCCGCCGAAGCCCAGCCGCACCTGAACGTGGCCGCCAGCCCCGTGGTGGCCATCGTCGGCGCCACCGGCGCGGTCGGCGTCGAGCTGCTGCACTGCCTGGAGGCGCGGAACTTCCCGCTCTCCCGCCTGCGCCTGCTGGCCTCCCCCCGCTCCGCCGGCCGCACCATGACCTTCCGCGGCGAGGAGCTGCCGGTCGAGGCCCTCACCGAGGAGAGCTTCGAGGGCGTGGGCCTGGCGCTGTTCTCCGCCGGCTCCGGCGTCTCCAAGCGCTACGCCGCCGCCGCCGTGAAGGCGGGCGCCGTGGTGGTGGACAATTCCTCCGCCTTCCGCATGGACCCGGACGTGCCGCTGGTGGTGCCGGAGGTGAACGCCGCCGCCATCGCGCAGCACCGCGGCATCATCGCCAACCCCAACTGCGTCGCCGCCATCGCCACCGTGGCGCTGGCGCCGCTGCACCGGGCGCACCCCATCCGCCGCCTGCACGCGGCCACCTACCAGGCGGCCTCCGGCGCCGGGGCGGCGGCCATGGAGGAGCTGCGCGAATCCACCGCCGCCCATCTGCGCGGCGAGAGCTTCGAGCCGAAGGTGCTGCCGCACCCCTACGCCTTCAACCTGTTCAGCCACAACGCCGAGATGGACCCGGAGAGCGGCTACAACGGCGAGGAGACCAAGGTGGTGGCCGAGACGCGCCGCATCATGGGCACGCCGGCGCTGCCCATCGGCATCACCTGCATCCGCGTGCCGGTGCTGCGGGCGCACGGCATGGCGCTGACGGTGGAGTTCGACACGGTGGTCTCCGCCGAGGAAGCCCGCGCCCTGCTCGCCGCCGCCCCGGGCGTGAAGCTGGTGGATGACCGCGCCCGCAACTACTTCCCCATGCCGAGCGACGCCTCGGGGCAGGACGACGTGCTGGTGGGCCGCATCCGGCCGGACAGCGGCGACCCCTCGGGCCGCTCGCTCAGCCTGTTCGTCGTGGGCGACCAGCTGCTGAAGGGGGCGGCGCTCAACGCGGTGCAGATCGCCGAGGCGCTGCTGCCCCGGTGAGGGGGTGAAGGCCGGGGGAAGGAATTCCCCCGGACCTCCCTCTTCTTTCTGTCAGTTTTCCGGGTCGGGAGTCAGGACGCGGGTGACCAGGAGCTGGTTCACGCGGAAACCCTCCACATCCACCACCTCGAAGACGAAGCCGGCCGCCTCCACCTTGTCCGCCTTGCGCGGCACGCGGCGCAGCCGGTGCATCACGAAGCCGCCCGCCGTGTGGTAGGGGCCATCCACCGGCAGCGCCTCGGTGCCCAGCGCCACGGAGACATCGGCCATCGGCGCGATGCCGTCCACCAGCCAGGAATCGGCGTCCCGCTTCAGGATGGCACGCTCCTCGAAGGGGTCGGCCAGGCCACCCACCAGCGCCGCCAGCACGTCCTTGTAGGTGACGAGGCCGGTCACCACCGCGTACTCGCTCACCACCAGCGCGAAGCCCGCCTTCTGCGCCTCGAACTGCGCCAGCACCTCCCACAGGTCCAGCGTCTCGGGCACCGAGGGCACGTCCCGCCGCATCGGGCCGGGGGCGGCGGCGCCGGGCTTGGTGGTGTCCGGCTTCAGCGACTCGGGCTTCAGCGCGCCGACGCCGGCCTGCAGCACCTCGGCCAGCACGTCCTCGGCGCGGGTGTAGCCCACCACATGGTCCAGCCCGCCATCGCAGACGGGGTAGCGGGAATAGGGCTGGCGCCGCACCTTCTCGCGCCACGCCTCCGGCGTCTCCTTCAGGTCGAGGAAGACGATCTCGTCGCGCGGGGTCATGGCGGAGGTGACGGTGCGCTCGCGCAGCGCCAGCACGTTCTCGATCAGCCGGTGCTCGGCGGCGTCCAGCGCGCCCGATTCGGCGCCGGCGGCCAGGGTGGCGCGCAGCTCCTCGGGCGTCACCGTCTCGTGCACCACGGCGGTGGGCAGGCCGAGCAGCCGCATCAGCGCATCCGCCAGCCCCGAGAACACCCAGACCAGCGGCCGCAGCAGCCGCACCGCCAGCGCCGGGAACCAGCCGGTGAGCACGGCGATGCGCTCCGGCTGCATCATCGCCACCCGCTTCGGCACCAGGTCGGAGAAGATCACGAACAGGGTGGTGACGGTGACGAAGGAGAAGGCCGAGGCGGCGGGCGCGGCCCACTCCCCGGCGCCGAGGCGCTCCAGCGCGGGGGTCAGCACCGGCGTCAGCGCCCCCTCGCCCAGCACGCCGCCCAGCACGCCGAGCGCGTTGACCACGATCTGCAGCGCCGTGACCACCGCCGCCGGATCCTGGCGCAGCGCCAGGAAGCGGGTGGCGCGGGCCTCGCCACCATCGGCCAGCAGGCGCAGCCTTGTCTCCCGCGCCGCCGCGAAGGCGATCTCCGAGAGCGAGATGAGGGCACCCACCCCGCTCAGCAGGAGGATCAGCAGCAGGGCGAGCAGGATATCCACGGGAGGGGCCTTCCGGTCAGCACGGTGTCACACGTCGCCGGCAGGATGCCACAGGCCGTGGCCCTTTGCGCCGCCCC
The DNA here is from genome assembly GCF_058833935.1 of Roseomonas sp. TS2. NCBI lineage: Bacteria > Pseudomonadati > Pseudomonadota > Alphaproteobacteria > Acetobacterales > Roseomonadaceae > Roseomonas > Roseomonas sp. TS2. The sequence goes on from NZ_JCACVY010000025.1 coordinate 31,897, forward strand.
CCCCGCATGACGATGCGGTGGCGGCGCGTGGCCTCATTCCTCGACGAAGGGGTTCCTGCCGCCGCGCCCGTGCAGGCGGATCGGCACGCCCGGCATGTCGAACGCCTCGCGGAAGCTGTTGACGAGGTAGCGCCGGTAATCCTCCGGCAGGTCCTCGGCGCGGGGTCCGAACACGGCGATCGTCGGCGGCCGCGCCTTGGGCATGGTGGCGTAGCGCAGCTTGATGCGCCGCCCATCGACCAGCGGCGGGGTGTGGCGGGCCACGGCGGCCTCGAACCAGCGGTTCAGCTCGCCGGTCGGGATGCGGCGGTTCCAGCGCTCCAGCGTCTCGCGCACGGCAGGCATCAGCCGGTTCACGTTCTTGCCGGTGATCGCCGAGAGGGTGACGACGCTGACGCCCTTGAGCTGCGCCAGCGAGGCCATCAGCACGTCGTCCAGCGCGCGGCGGGCGGCGGTGCGGTCCTCCACCGCGTCCCACTTGTTCAGCGCGATGACCACGGCGCGGCCCTCGCGCTCGGCCAGGCGGGCGATGCGGAGGTCCTGCTCGTCCATCCCTAGCAGGGCGTCGAGCACCAGCACGGCCACCTCCGCCTCCTTCAGCGCGGCGATGGTGGAGCCCACCGACATCTGCTCCAGGTTCTCGATGATGCGGGCCTTCTTGCGCATGCCGGCGGTGTCCACCAGCCGCACCTTGCCGCCCGTCTCGTCGATCCACTCCACCGCCACGGCATCGCGCGTCAGGCCGGGCTCGGGGCCGGTGATCATGCGCTCCTCGCCCAGCAGGGCGTTCAGCAGGGTGGACTTGCCGGCATTCGGGCGGCCGACGATGGCCAGCCGCAGCGGCCGGTCGCGGTCCCGCACCTCGGGGTCCTCTTCCTCCGGCAGCATCGGCAGCGCCGTGGTGTAGAGGTCGGCGATGCCCTCGCCATGCTCGGCCGAGATGGCGACGGGGTCGCCGAGTCCCAGCTCATAGGCCTCGTAGGCGGCCATGCCGCCGCCCCGCCCCTCGGTCTTGTTGGCGACCAGCAGCACGGGGGCGGGCTGGCGGCGCAGCCAGGCGGCGAAGGCGCGGTCGGAGGGGGTGATGCCGGCGCGGGCGTCGATGACGAACAGCACCAGATCCGCCTGCCGCACCGCCACTTCGGAGCTGGCGCGCATGCGGCCGGCCACGGTGTCGGGCGGGGCCTCCTCCAGCCCCGCCGTGTCGAGCAGCAGCACGGGGCGGCCGCCGATGCGCGCCTCGACCTCCTTGCGGTCGCGGGTGACGCCCGGCGTGTCGTCCACGATGGCGATTTTCCGCCCCGCGAGGCGGTTGAACAGCGTGGACTTGCCGACGTTGGGCCGGCCGATGATGGCGATACGGGGGAGCATGATACCGCCGCTTTAGAGCAGATCGCGCCCCGGCGAAACCATGTTGCGGCGCATGCCGGCCCCCCGCCCGCCGAGACACCGGGGGGAACCGCCCCCCCGGGCCTGGATCTCAGCCGCCGCGATAGGCGACGAGGGTGCCGTCATCGGTCAGCAGCACCAGGGTCTGCTGCGCCACGGCGCCCGGCAGCAGCGTGCCGCCGGGCAGGCGCAGACGGCCCGCCACCTGCCCCTCCGCCGGATCGACCAGCAGCGCCTCGCCCCCGCTGCCGGGCAGCACGACCTGCCCGCCCGCCAGGATGGGCGTGGCGAAATAGGCCGGGTCCTGCTTCTTCTGGCCCGGCGCGGGCGCGTTCAGCTCGCTGATCCAGCGGATGCGGCCATCCTCGCGCCCCACCGCCAGCAGCTCGCCATTGGCGCCCGCCAGGAACAGCCATTCCCCCGCGGCGACGGGGCTGGCGGTGCCGCCCACCTCGCGCTCCCACAGCCGGCGGCCGGAGCGCAGGTCCACCGCCATCGAGGTGCCGCCCATGCCCATGGCATAGACGCGGCCCTGGTGGATCACCGGCAGGCCGCGCACGCCGGAGATGTCGCCCAGGCCGCGCAGGCCCTGCCCGGCCAGGCTCTCCGTCCAGAGCACGCGGCCATCCTCGGGCCGCAGCGCCACCAGCTCGCCCGAGGGGAAGCCGGCGACGACGAACTCGCCCTCCACCGCCGGCGCCGGCAGGCCGAGCGGCACCGCCGTGGTCGGCTGCGCGCGATAGGCCCAGAGCCGCTTGCCGTCCTGCGCCGAGAGGCC